>CAIUHT010000864.1 GCA_903898975.1 uncultured Planctomycetaceae bacterium | reverse complement strand
GGTGCGGGGTCGAGAATCGCGAAGATCCGGGTGGGGCCTCCCGAGCCTCCCTCGACCTTGATGGGGGCGACCAGCAGGTGAAAGCCGCGTGGTGGCAGATCTTCGAGGTGCGCAACATTCTCGAGCCCGAATCGTCCCGCACCGTTCACAATGTGGTGGACCACAAAGTCCTTCGACGGACCATGGTCGATGCTGAGCGTGTCGATTCCCAGGCCCCGGACGCTCCGTTCCTTCAGCAGCCACTTCGCCGCCTCGGCTGAATAGCCCGGAAACTGCATCCGACCCATGGCGTCCTGGTTTTTGTAGCGGGGATAGTTGGTCCAGTATCGGCCCCACCCGCTTCTCAGCAGCACGATGGCTCCCCGGGGAATCTCGCCATGCGCGGCCTCCCAGGCCTGCACCTCGGCGACCGTCAGGCGATGGTCGGGATTCGCCTCGGCCTGCGGAGCGATGTCAATCACCACTCCCGGACCAAACAGATCTTTGGCGGTCAGTTGATCGACGGCGGGCTGGTTGCGCTCGAAGTGGTTCGGGGCGTCGAGGTGTGTTCCCAGGTGTTCCGGTGTGAAGATCGTCTTCGAGAGCACGCCGTCTTTTTCCAGCGTGGCAATCGTCTTCAGGGCAAACGGCTGGTAGTTGGCCCCCGGCCAATAGGGGCTGCTGTCATTCAAGGGCCACGTCAGATCGACAACCCTCAGCCGCCCCGCGGCCAGGTCGGCGAGCGTCGCCGATCCCGAGGGAGCCTCCGCCGCCACCCACCCCGCGCCCACCGTCAGCACGACCCACGCTCCCACCCACATCCTGCAGCGCATTGCTCTCTCCTCAAGTGAATGAATGGCTGGCCGCTTCCAGGTGTTTTCACCGATTGTCATTCGATCGCTCCGAACCGTGTCTCGGGGTGAGTGCCCTTGGGGGCCATTCGCCATGGAAGAAAGCTGCGGCGACCCAGGAGCGTTCGGTCTGCCACAGTTCGTCGGTGGCGCAGTTTCTTTACGCGGACGCATGCGTCGCCGTCGCCGCAGCGCGATCGCGGCAGCTGGGACCGGGCCCGCGGGACCGCGCGGCAGTCTGCCTCAATGCTCTCAGCGCAAGAGCGGCACCGCCCTGGGCCAAATGCTAAGTTCACCGAGGGGTCAAGTCACCATTGAGCCAAGTCACCGTCGCATTCACAGCCGGCACCGGGCCCGCTCTCTCGCGATAACTAACCGGTGGCCCGCGCCCCTCATCACTCCCGCTTGGCGCCGTCACTCTTGCCCCCCGCCTTGACCGCTGTCTGCCCGGTCAGGGTTTTCAGGTGGGCGTACAAGTCGGCGAGGTCCGAGTCTTGCAGGTCTTTCAACAGCCCTTCCGGCATCAGCGAGTTGGGCAGGCTGCGCTGGCTGGCAATGTCGGGCCGCTCGACTCGGTACGTCTGATTCGTCCCGTTCCGCAGCAAAATCCCATCCACCGACTCATACACCACCAGCCCCGTGTAGACCTTGCCCCCCTTCGTCTCGACCAGCATCGTCTGGTACCGGGGCGACACATCGCGGTTGGGCAGCGCAATCGCCACAAACAGGTCGTCGCGCGAAAATCGCCCGGCTACCCCCAGCAGGTCGGGGCCCAGTGCCTTCCCGCTGCCGTGGCATTGTCCACACCCCCGGCTCGCGAACAGCTTCGCCCCCCGCGCCGCATCGCCCACCCCCCAGTCGACCTGCGCCAGCCGGGCCCGCAGCGACTCGAGGTCCTCCGCCCGCGTGCCCAGCAGCTCGGCTGCCTCCGCAGGGAATTCCTTGGTTGCCCAGTCGCTGAACGCTTCGATCGCGGCGGTCTGCGGAGCGTACCCTTCGCTGCCGAAGACAAATTCGGTCGTCTCGCCAGAGTTCCGCGTCAGTAGTCGCACCACCCGCTCCCGGAGCGCGAACTCCGATTTGTCGCCCCCCAGCCGCCGCAGCAGTTTCACCAGCCCCACCAGCTCCCGCGGGTCGCGGGCCGGGGGAAGTTTCTCGAGGGCCGACACGCAGGCCGAAAGCACCTCGACCGGCCCCGCCTCGAGTCCCGTCGCGAAGAGTTCCCGCTCCTGTTCAACGGGCTGCTCCGCCAGCACCACCAGCACCGCCATCCGCAATTCGTAATTCTCGAACTGCTTGCGGAGCACCTCGCGCGTCGCCTCGGTCTCGTCGCGAGCCACCAGGTAGACCACTTCGGGCGTCCACGGATACTCGGCGTCACTCGCGATCTGCCGCAAAAACGCCTGCACCGCCGGGGCGAGTTCCTCGTCTGGAATCTTCGTCGTGAACACCACGTGCGTGGGCCGGCCGAACCCCGGTGTCTCCACCACCCGCGCCACCAGGCCCGCGTCGCGTTGAGTCAGTTCGGCGAACAGTTCCCCCACGCGGTCGTCCCAGTTGTTGTCGCGGGGCAGCTTGAACCGGGCGAACTTGGCGTCGATTTCCACCAGTGCCCGCGCCGTCTGCGTCGATTGCTCCTCCGAGACCGGCGCCTCGAATCGCGCCAGTGCCGTCAGGTAGTGAATGTCGTCAATCGGGTTCGAGTCGGGCGTCACCTGCGCGAGCAGTTTGTCGCGCAGTGCCGGCTCGCGGGTCGAGATCATCGCCAGCACCCGGGCCAGCTCCAGGTCGACCAGTCGATCGCCCGTGGGGAACGCCTGCAGAATTGTCTGCCGCAGGGGCTCCAGCTCATCCCACTGCTGGGTCAGCTTTTGACTGGCGGTGTAGCCGTGGAACATCCCCGGCGTGCCCCCCGCCCCTCCCAGGTCGCCCAGTGACATCTGGATGAGCCGGGCCGCCTCGAGTTTCATTTCCGGAGGATGCTTCGCCCCGATGACCCGGCGTCCGAAATCGACGGCGAACGCGTTGTAGCCTTCCCCTTCGAGTTGTGTCCGCCAGACGTAGCCAATGGTTCCCGACAGGGCGGCTCGCCAGCCCAGCGTGCGGCCCACCTCGGCGAGTTGCCGCACACCCTGCGGGGTCATCGCGGGAATCAGCCGCGCAGCCGCCAGGCGAACTTCCCGCTCCGGCGCGTTCAGGCACTGGGCGAGAGGTTGCAGCAGCGCCATCCGGTCCAGCTCGGTCCGGGCGAGGCTTTCAAGCATCCGCCGACGCACGAACGGATCGGGATCGACCAGCAGCGGGGCGACCGCCGCCGGGGTCAGATCGGGCGCGGCACGGAACCCAATCGACCAGGCGGTGGCTGTCCGCACCGCTGGGGCGGGGCTGCGTGCCAGCCGGGCGACCGCCCCGGTGGGCAACCCTTCGAACTGGTCGACCAGCACCTGGATGGCCCGCACCCGGCGGGCTGGTTCGACCCGCTCGTCGAGTGCCGCCTCGACAAACGCCCCGGCCCCCAGCTTGGCCGCCAGTGGCACCCACCGCGAGCGGGCCCAGCTGCTTTGAGGTTGAATGATGTCGAGACATGCCGCGAGCTGCTCGCGGGGGGGGCTGGCGTCGGTCACCCGGAGCAGCGCGGGGGGGGCGGTGCGGGGCGCTGCTGCGTCGGGCGTACCCGTCCAGGTCACCTTGTAGACCGTCCCCCGGGTTCCCCGCCCGCCCACCGTCACGTACAGGCTGCCATCGAGGCCGACGTCGGCGTCGGTGGGGGCGAACCCGCGTTCCCCCTCAGCAGTCAGAAACTCGCTCGCCGGCTGGGGCGCGAAGGTGGCTCCCTGCGCGACCAACGGCACATGCAGCACCCGGCCGAAGGTCCAATCGAGCACAAACAGCGAGTTGCGATACTCCGTGGGAAACTGCGTGTGCTGGTAGCAGACCACCCCGGTGGGCGAACCGCGGCCGGTCTCCGCCAGCACCGGCGGGGCGTCGAGGAAGTAGTTGGGCCGCTTCCAGCTCTCAGAGATCCAACCCTGTTCCCCCCCGGGCAGCACATGCAGCACCCGCGTGGGAACGTACCAAGGGAGCGAAATGTCCCGCTCGCCATCGCTGTCGTAAGAGAAGAGTTCCCCCTGCGGGTTGAAGTCGAAGTCGTACGCGTTGCGGAACCCGTCGGCGACCACTTCGCCCCCCGCCAGTTCGGGTTTCAGCCGCAGCACCACTCCCCCGTGGGGCGAACGGATGGGGCTGGTGGGTTCGGTGGCGTAGCTGCCGTTCACATCGGAAAAGTTCCCGGCGATCAGGTACCACCAGCCATCAGGGCCGCGACGGATCGCGTGGGCATGGTGCTCGCTCCCCGTCTTGATCTTGAGCACGGTGGTGGGAGGGCCATCGGCGCGGTCGTCACCGTCGGCGTCGGTGTAGCGGATCAGCCCGGCATCCCCCACGCACAGCAAGTCGCGCCCCAGGAAGTACAGCCCCTGGGCACCGGTCTTCGGTCCGTCGGCGAACTGCCGGACGGTCTCGGCCACGCCATCCCCGTCGGTGTCTTCGAGAATGCGGATGTAACCCGGGCCGGAAACCACCACTCGACCGGCCGTGTCGATGGTGAGGCAGTAGATATCATGGGCCAGGTCATCGCCCGCGAACTGGGTGACGGTGAAGCCCTGGGGGGCGACCAGTCCCACCGAGTCCTCGGCGTTGGCGTGGCTGGGCACCAGCAGCCAGCCCGCCAGGACCACCCCCATCACGCAGCCCCGCCAACCCTTCCGGGGCGCGGGACAGAGACCGATAAAGTGCGGGTGACCGGGCATTCGAACATCCGTTTCGACGGGAGTGGGGCCAAGACTGGACGGTTGTGCCGGAACTGTAGTCCAACCGGGCAAAACGGGGCAATATCGGGTGTTTTTGTCTGGAGAATCAGCGGTTTCAGCGAACAGGGGCCAGCAATCACGCTCAAGCCTCTACACGGTCAGAAGCTGCGGTTCAGCCCCGGTACGGAAAGTCGCCTCCCTGACTGGTTGCGAGAGGAGGCAGGGAATCGAACGGGCGAAGGGGGACGTGGGGCTCCGCATCAGTGAGCGTAAGAAACTAATGCGGAGCCCCGTTGTTGACACCGCCCCAACCTCAGGCTGTTGCGGGACAGGCTTAGCTGGGGCGATTAGTCAGCTGCGCGTCGACGCCGTCTTATGAATAAGACGCTGGTGGTACCCAAGAGGAACATCACGGTTACCGAGGGCTCGGGCACGGGCGTGGATTCAGCCAGCAGGTAACCCACCGGCGAATCGGTCTGGACGGCAATCAGCCCTTGGTTCGTGATGTCGCTCGCTCCGCGGATTGCGTTGATCAAGTCTCGATCTGCCTGCGAGAGCAGAAAGTCCAGTTGGGTATAGGTTTGATTGGCGTAAATGAAAGCATTGTTCACCCCACCGTTTCCCACCACAACTCCCTTGTCATTGACGGCCATCGGACTGATGGACAGGTTCGTCCAGGTCCCGGAGAATGCTCCGTTGGCGAACGCTTCATCGGAGTTGGTATGCAACCCCTTGACGAACGGCGTATTGGCGACGGCGTAACGAAACCCGGCCACACCGTCACCATGACTGCTCGTCGCAGTAATGTGTCCCCAATCTGGTGGATTACCCAAGAAGCCATGCCAACCCCTGGTCAGGTCAGAGTTGGCATAGTAGCCCCACGTTGGTGCGGGAATCCAATGCCCGCCAAGCACTTGTCCCGCCTCGGTCACAGCCGCGGCCCAGGAACTTTCCAGGCCGAACCATGCATCCCCAAACTCCAAGGCGTAATGCAAATTGAAGGGACTGTTGTCAACTGCGTTAGACTCCCAGACCGCGCTTTGCCAAACATCGCGATATCCACCTCCAATCGCCTGGCCAACAACACGGCCATTATTGTTGATGGCATTCGCCATCGAGTAATTGGGCATCCCGCTGAAACCATCGAAGAGCCTTGTTCCCGCCGAACTTGCGACGAAGCCTGAGACTTTAGTCCCCCCATTCAGGCCGTTGGGCCCCGGTCCAGAGAGGTTTCCACTGGCGACCCCGAAATCATTGACATCAGTAATCGACGCCG
>CAIUHT010000863.1 GCA_903898975.1 uncultured Planctomycetaceae bacterium | reverse complement strand
GCAGATCACCCCAATCTGCTCCAGTGCCCCCTTCAGCAATGTGCAGATCCGAATCCGCTCCGGGGCGTTCGCGCACACGATGTTGAATTCGAACGGAACCCGTTTCCCCTTCACCTCCCGGTCGCGAATCCCATCGCCGTCGCTGTCCACCCACCCCGCCGCGTCGAGCAGTTCCTCGGCCTGGTCGAGATTCTGCTCAATCAGCTGCGGTCCCGGTTTCGGCGCCATCCACGATGTCGCGTGGTACGGCCCCGTCGCCCGGTCGAACAGCCCGAAGTTGATTGTCTCGAACAGTTCCTTGTGATCGAACGCCAGCCCCATCGCCCGCCGCACCCGCACATCCTCAAAATACGGCGTCCCAATGTTCCACGTGAACATGAACGTCGTCCACTCCACTCCCGAGGCCTTCGTGTTCAGCTCGTAGAACTCGTCGTCGTTCGACTGCTGCATCCACTGCTCGGCGGTCATCTCCAGGTCGTCCACATCACCCTTCTTCAACGCCAGCAGCGCCACCGCGGGCTCCACAATCACCCGCAGCCGCACCGTCTTGAAGTGCGGCTTGTCGCGCACCTGCTTCCCATTGTGCATGTACCACTCTTCCCGCCGTTCAAAGAGCAGTTCATTCCCCCGCTGCCGGGCCACCAGCCGGTACGGACCACACACCACCGGATTGTTCTCCAGCTCGACATGCGCGGCCGACTGCTCCATCGTCGGGTCTTCGGCCAGCGTCTTTTCGTAGATGTGCTTGGGCAGCAGGGGCACGCTGATGCTCCAGATGTTGGTCGCCAGCGCTTCCTTATGAAAGAACACCACCGTCCGGTCGTCGTACGCCTTCACCCCAGCCAGCCGCGACAGTGACGACCGCAAGGCCGGAACATTCACTTGCGGGTCCATGATCGCCTTGAACGCGAATTCCAGGTCGTGCGCGGTGACCGGCTTGCCATCCGACCAGGTCAGGTCGTCCCGCAGCACCAGCTTGTCGGCCATCCGGTCGCTGCTGGTCTGCCACGACGCAATCACATCGGGGTCGCCCACTCGCCGCAGGTTGCGGTCAAACGTCAGCGTGCCCGCGGTAATCAGCGTCTGTACGTCGGTCTCGTAAACCGAGCTCGACAGCACGGGATTGGTGCTTTTCACGTCGGCCTTGATGTGCCGGTTCAAGACCGCGTCATAGTCAATCTCGTCGGTCGACTGCGCCACCCGCCCCAGCGTCCCGAGGATTTTATCGTTGGCGTCCCGCGAGGTGTTCTTCAGTCCCACCGCCTCGGCGACCGAGACCGGCGTCGGCTGACCCGCCTCGGCTTTTCGTCGCACCGCCAGCAGGTCTTCCACCGGGTTGTCGATCCAGTTGGCCCGCGCCTCGAGGTCGGCCAGTTCCGGAGCAACGAACGGCTCAGTCGGCTCTTCCACCTCAGCCGGAGGGGGCGCCGTCTTGGTCGCTGCCGAATTGGCCGCTGCCGAATTGGCCGCAGTCCCCTCCATCAGGGGCTTGGTCTCCTTGGTCTCCGCCGGGGCGTTCGAACCAGCATCCGCTATCGGCGACGATGAATTACCATCGCCTGAGCTGGTGGAGGCAGAGGGAGCGGGGGGATCGGCCACGGGCCCACCGCAACCAGCCGTCAGCCAGGCCCCCCCCAGCAGAACCCCGGCCACGACCCACCGATTGAATTGCCGCCACGCGGAAAAGTGCATGTCCATCCAACTCCCAGAGAGATGAATCCGCGCGGGGCGAACACAGGGCCCACCCCGGCGGAGATTCCAGCGAGATTCTGCCACACCGCCCCCCCCATCGCAAGCAGCCCCCAACCACCCCCAGTGCACGCGACTTCGAAACCCCAACAGCCGCCCCAAACCAGCGCTCCCACCAGGCACCCAAGCCCACCCAGCCAGGCATCGCAGCGCAGCAACCCCACCCAGCACTCCCTTCCACTACCCTGGCCCAGCAAGACAGCAACGCAACCCAGCTCGCCCCAGCCCAGCAAGCCCACCCAAATCGATCGCACAGGTCGGCAGATTCAACCGCGCATCCCGAAGCGAGCATTCAAGGTTGACCCAACCAGCAGGTTTGATACACTCCGATTATCGGGTGGAGAGAGTCTCCACCCCCACACCGGGGCGTGGCTCAGCTTGGCTAGAGCGCTTGGTTCGGGACCAAGAGGTCGCAGGTTCAAATCCTGTCGCCCCGATTTTCCGCAGCGATGAGCCCTTCGGCCAACAGGTCG
>CAIUHT010000862.1 GCA_903898975.1 uncultured Planctomycetaceae bacterium | reverse complement strand
TCGCCCCCACCCTCTTCGGCGGTCACCAGGAAGAAGGCCGCCGCCCCGGGACCGAACCAGTCCCCCCTCATCGCCGGAATGGCGCTCGCCCTCGAACTCTCGCTCCGCGATCACGCCACTCGCATCGCCCGCCTCACCCGCCTCCGCGATCTGCTCGAGGCGGGCCTCCGCGAACGCTGCCCCCCGGTGGTCCTCAACGGATCCCGCGACCAGCGTCTTCCCAACACGCTCAATGTCGCCTTCCCCGGTGTCGATGGCGAGGCGCTCCTCGTGGCCCTCGACCTCGCCGGAGTCGCCTGCTCGCTGGGCAGCACCTGCGCCAGTGGTTCGGCGGAACCCGCTCCCATCCTCGTCGCCATGGGGGTCCCTCCCGAGTGGCTCCTCTCGGCGGTCCGCTTCAGCCTCGGCCCCGACACCACCGACGCCGAGATTCACACCGCCATCGAACGGATCTCCCGCACCGTCACCGCGCTCCGCTCGGTTCAGCCCGCTTCCCTCTCGGCCGCCGGGTCGGGCCCCCCTCGCCGAGGCCCGCATGGCTAGCCCTCACCCCGCCCGGGCCCCCAAACCAGCCCCCTTCCTGGTCCTCCCGCAAAACGCCCAGGCCCATGCCGTGCTCACCACGCTGGGCGAAGGCTGGCCCTCCGCTGACCCGCACCCGCTGATCTACCTGCTGGGCCCCTCGGGCGTTGGCAAGTCGGCCCTCGCCCGGCTCGCCCTCCAGACCTTCCAGAAGCAACACCCCCAGGCGCTGTGCGAGTCGCTCACCGCCAGCCATTTTTCGGCCCAACTCGCCGAGGCCAGCGACGACCACACCATCCCGCTCTTTCAAGCCGCACTGCGGGAACTCGACCTGCTCATCCTCGAAGACCTGTCGAGCATCGAAGGGCGTCCCGAGACAGTGCAGCAGTTGCTGAACCTGTTGAACACGCTCGAACAGCGGGGCTCCCGCGTGGTGGTCACCGCCAGTCGGCCCCCGGGGACGCTCGCGGGCTTCCCCGCCCGACTCGTCAGCCGGCTGCGGGGGGGAGTCACCCTCCGCATCCAGCCCGGCGATGCCGAGGCCCGTGCCCGCCTGCTGCAGCACTTCGCCCGCCACGCCCGCGTCCCCCTTCCCCAAGACACGGCGATCTGGCTGGGGAATCGGCTCACGGTCACGAATGCGGAACTGGTTTCGGTCATCCCCCGGCTCGCCGCCCTGGGCCGGCAGCATCACCGCCCCCTCGACCTGGAACTGGCCCGCCGGTTCCTCGCCCAGGACGAACCCCCCACGCTCCCCACTCCAGCCGCGATTGGCAAAGCGGTCGCCACCGAGTTCGCGGTCAAGCTGGCGGAACTCCGCTCTTCCAGCCGGACCCGGCAACTCGCCTTTCCCAGGCAGGTGGCGATGTGGCTCACCCGCCACCTGCTGGGGACCAGCCTGCAAGAGGTTGGGGCGTTCTACGGCGGTCGCGACCACACCACCGTGGTCCACGCCTGCCAGCAGATCACCCGCCTGCTCGAGTCCGACCCGCTGCTCCAGTCGCGGGTCGAAAAACTCAAGCGGCAACTCCTCCCGACCGGCACCTGACCCCCGCTCTCCCGCGTTCCCAACGCCCCACGCCAGGGCGGCCCCGGGGTGGCCCGAGGGTGGTCCCGGGCCCCGACCGGGAAGCGCGGTGGCGTCGGGGAAAACCTGACAACAGGCTGCGGGTTTCCCGGGACAACCTGTGGGCCAAACCCGCCCGGATGGTTCCCGCTGTGGAAAACCGGGGAGGTTGTCCACCCGTTTCGCACACGAATTCACCCCCCGTTCACAACCCCTCCCCAGCCCGGGAGGCGAATTGTTTGAACGCAAGTTTTTTGCTACATTCCACTTGTCACGAATACGCTCGAAATTCCCACATTTTCGGCGGTGGGAAGATACGACGACTGCTGAGTAAAGAGATATCAGCAGACGCTCGACGAAACGCCCCAGCCTGCAGGTTGACAACCACTGGCGACGGGCTGGTCTCGGGCGGGCCCCAGCCGAGGCTTCCTGAAAGGTGTCGCGTTCATGAAGGTCACCTGCAAGAGGCAGATGCTGTCTGCCGCTTTCGCCGCCGTCAGCGGCGTGGTTCCCACCAAGACCCCCAAGTCGGTGCTGACCAACACCCGCATCGAGGCCGAACACGGACAGCTTACCCTGTTGGCCACCGATGGCGATCTGTCGATCCGCTACGTGATCCACGAGGCCGAGATCGAAGAGGCGGGGACGGTCCTGCTGCCCACCCTCCGCACCCTCAACATCCTCCGTGAACTCGATGGCGACAGCGTGACCATCGAGACCCTCGAGCACAACGTCCGCATCCGCACCGACCGGGCCGACTACAAGCTGGGGCTGCAGAACGCCGACCTGTTCCCCGCGGTCGCCACCTTCCAAGAAGAGAACTACCACGTCATCGACGCCGCGGTGTTTCGGCAACTCATTCGCCGCACCGTCTTCGCCGTCGATACCGAAAGCACCCGCTACGCCCTGGGGGGCGTGCTGGTCGACCTGCAGCCGGGCAAGGCGGTGCTGGCCGCCACCGACACCCGCCGGCTCTCGGTCGCCGAGGGGCAGTGCACCGTGCATGGCGAACCCCCGGCTCCCCACATGCCGGTCGTCCCCAGCAAGGCGATGAGCCTCATCGAGAAAATCCTCGCCGACGACACCTCGCAGGCGCATCTCGCCATCCGGGCGAACGACATGATCCTCCGGGGGGGTTCGGCGACCGTCTACAGCCGGCTGGTCGAAGGCCGCTTCCCCCGCTACCAGGATGTCATTCCCTCCACCTGCTCGGCGAAAGTCGAGATTCCCGCCGAGGCGTTTCTGTCGGTCGTCCGGCAGGCCCAGATTGTGACCAGCGAAGACAGCCGGGGGGTCGATTTCGTGTTCGCCCCAGGCGTGCTCACCCTCATCAGCCAGGCGAGCGAGATTGGGGAATCGAAGGTCGATCTCCCCATCGCCTACGATGGGCTTCCCATCACGATCACGCTGGACCCGGTGTTTGTCGCCGAATTCCTGCGGTCGCTCGACTCGGCGACCATCGTGACGGTGGAACTGGTCGACTCCGAGAGCGCGATGGTGCTGAAGACCGCCGACGGGGCGGTCTACCTGGTCATGCCCCTGTCGCGGGATCGTTGATGACGGGTGAACGCGAGCCCCGCCGGCTGGGATCGGTCTTGAGCGAGCTGTTCGCCCTCCGGGGCTACGGCCGGCGGGAGACCAACGACCAGCTGCAGGCCGCGTGGCGGACCGCCGCGGGAGAGACGGTCGCCCGCCAGACCCGGGCGGTCGAGATCAAGCGGGGGGTGCTGCACGTGGCGGTGGCCCACTCGCCCCTCCTCGCCGAGCTGACCGGCTTCTTCCGTCGGCCGCTGGTCGCCAAGCTCGCCGAGCTGGCTCCCGAATTGCGAATCAAGGATGTGAAGTTTCGACTCGATGGCAACCTGGGTCGGGGGAGTGCCCCTCCCGCGACTCCCACCTAGGACCCGCGTGGTTCCCGGTTTCTTCCCGAGTGCAGGCCCCCAGACCCCCCGGACATGACCTCCCCCGACACTCCCCCCACCCCGGCCCAGACCTCCGACTACGGAGCCGAGCAGATCCGCGCCCTCAAGGGGCTCGAAGGGATCCGCATGCGGCCCGCGATGTACATCGGGGGAACCGACGCCCGCGGTCTGCATCACCTCGTCTTCGAGGTGGTTGACAACTCGATCGACGAATTCGGGGCCGGGCATGGGTCCACCATCACCGTCCGCCTCAACGCCGACGGGTCGTGCAGTTGCTCCGACGATGGCCGCGGCATCCCCGTCGGCCCCATGCCCGATCAAGACAACAAGCCCGCCGTCGAGGTGGTGCTGACCGGCCTCCATGCCGGCGGGAAGTTCGACCGCAAGGGGGGTTACAAGAAGGGAACGGGGGGTCTCCACGGCGTGGGGATCAAGGCGGTCAACGCCCTCTCCGAATGGCTCCTGGTCGAGATCCGCCGCGAAGGCTTCGCCTGGCAGATGGAATTCGCCCGCG
>CAIUHT010000861.1 GCA_903898975.1 uncultured Planctomycetaceae bacterium | reverse complement strand
TCGCCGCGTCGTTCCCGGTCTCCTTCCGCTCGGCCTGGGCGACCTGCACCCCGTCGGCCAACTCTTCGTCCTGGCCCTCTGCTGCGGTTTCGCCTGCGTTCTGTTCGCGGCCGCCGTCGGCGGCCATATCTGGATCGAGATCGTCACTGCCTGCAGTCGCGTCGGCCCCGGTGCCGTCGACCTCGGCCAATTCGCGGGCCGGGCTGGCCAGCTCTTCGCCCGCGTCAAGTCCGACCGCGTCGGGGCCCTCACCCGGGATCACGATGGGCGAGTCGCTCTCCGCGAACGCCTGCCCGGGACGCACCAGGCCGGGGAGTTCGGCGACTTCGATCTCTTCTCCCCCGGCTTGATTCAGCAGGCGGTAGGCCCCGCCCGTGATCAGCACACTGCCGGCGAGTGCCCCACCTTGGAGAAAGGACCGGCGATTGAGGTACACCCCCTCGGGGGTGATTTCACTGCTGGGAATTGGGCGGGGCGGGGTCATGGGCGAACTCCCAATGGCGGGGACAGCGGACAGGGAAAATTGTCGGCGACCACGCTCGTTTTTACCAGTCCGGTTTTTCCCGTCGCACGCGCCGCAGGCCGGTCACTCGGCTTCGACCAGCGTCTGTTCGGTGGTCTCGACGGGCTGGGGCAACCCCTCGCTGGTCGCGGATGCGCGCACTTCCACCCGCCCGGGCGACAGCCCCTCGATCTCAATCACCCCCTCCAGGCTTTCTTCCGAGGGGAGTTCGTCGATCGCGTCGAAAACGAGGTGCCCGTCCCGCACCGAGTGCTGGGCCTCGAGTTCGGTGTCACCCCGCTTCAGCTTGGCGGCCAGCACCACCACCTCTGGGGGCAGCCTCATTTCCAGCTTCACTTGCCGGGCGGGAGCCAGTGCCAGGTTTCGCAGCTGCAGCTGATACACGCCTCGTCGGCCAATCAGCACCGGTTCGGTCTGGTCCCACAGTTGCAGGTCGAGGGGGCCGGTTTGAGCGGCGATCTCGACCGCTGCCTCCGCCCGCTCGGGGGGCTGTCCCTGGGCCAGCACCTCCACCTGCACCCCGGCCCGTGCAGCGACTGCCTGGCAATCGAACTCGACCTGCACCTGCCGGGTTGCCCCCGGAGCGAGGGTGCCCAGTTCCCATTCGAGGCCGGCGGGGGTGCGGAGCGCCTGTTCGGTGGATTCCCGCAAGGCGAGCGCGCGATCGTGGCTCAGCCTGACCTGGACCCGCTCGCGGGGCGTCGCCGAGGGATTGCCAACAACGATGACAAACTCGGCCCGCCCCCCTTCCAAGCGTCGGGCTGGGCCCAGCACGTCGATGGAGAACTGTCGCTCGACCACGTCCACGCAGACCTGCTTGCGCAGCCCTTTCGCCCCTGGGGCGGCACTTTCCGTGGCGGTGGTGCCGGGGGGGAGCAGGCGGAAGTCACAACACTGAGAGCCGACCTTCTCCATCCGGAGAGAGAGGGTCCATTGCCGGGTTTCGCCCGCTTCGAGCAGCGGAGTCTGGGCGGTGACTTCCCGGGTGTCGGTCCCGGGAAAGCTCACGCCGTCGGGGATCTGGCACCGCACGCCCACTTGCCGAACGGGTTGATCGGTGCCATTCCGCAAGGTGATCTCGAAGGTCGCCAGTTTGCCCCGGGGAGCCTGCCTGGGGCCGCGGACTTCCAGTTCCAGCTCCCCTTCCGCGACGACCCCTTCCAGGTCGATGGCGGGGGGGCTGAGCCGCCCTTGTGGTGCCGAGCGGGTTTCTTGCCGATAGGCGCTGAACGCCTCTTCGGGGGACTCGAGCAACTCGGAGTCGGTGCGACCCCCGGGCGGTGGTCCCGAGCGGGACGGGGGCTGTGCAGAGGGCGAGCCACCAGGCTCGTTGGGCCAGAGTTCGGTCGGGTCAGACAGGTCGGGGGCATTCCGCTCGAGGTCGGTCTGCTGGGGAGGGGAATTGGCCGGGGGGGACGACTTGGCGGGTGGCGGTTGAGCGGGGGTGGGGAAAGTGCGCTTGTCCAAGCTGCGGTTCGGGGTGTTTCCGGCGGGGCCTCGGCCAGGCCGCAGGGCGCGCCCGGGCTGAGCCCCCAGCGGGGCGTCGGCGGGGAGTCCGTCCTGGGGGGCGACAGGCTCCACCAGACGAAAGGAGGAGCGTTGGCCCGGTTGCATCGCCAGGCAGCCCGTCAGCGCACCGAGCAGCAAGCTCAGCCCGACGTGTCTCAGCGCTTTCTGAACTGCCGTCATGGAACCGTCGCCGTCACCAGAAATTCGGTCGACCCACTTCCCCGGCCACTCCACCCCGGAGTCGCCTGTGGCCCTGTCCGCCCGGGGATGTCGCCCCCGGGCTGGTCTTGGGGGGGCCGCCAGCCAGACTTTGCGCGGCCTCCCACATGGACTGTAATACGCCCCGGCTGGGCTGCAGGGTGGTGAACAGATTTTCGCCGCTTCGACTGGCGCGATTGCGCCTGTCGTGTCGATAAGTCTGTGTAGGAGGACCATGACATGCGCCGAATTGCAACTTCGCTGGGACTGGGTGGCCTGCTGCTGGGGCTGACCCTGAACACCCCTTTGCCCGCCGCCGAGACATCGGAGGCAAAGCCAAGCGCCGCAAAGAGTTCCGCCGAGGCCACTCAGCCCGCCAAGGCTGCAGCCCCGCGAAACCTGTTCGGCTTCAAGCCGAAGGCCGCCAAGCCTGTCGAGGCTCCTCAGCCCTCCAGGCTGGTCTGGCAGACGCAGCCCGAGGCCGCCGCGAAACTGGCGACCGAATCGGGCAAACCCCTGCTGGTGGTCTTCGGGGGCAAGCGGTGCAGCTGGTGCCGGAAGCTGGAAAAAGAGACGCTCGCCGACCCCCAGGTCGCCAGGCAACTGGCCGAAGAATACGTTCCGCTGCATCTTGATCTGGCCGAGCATGCGGCCTTGGGAGAGCGGCTGGGGGTCGAGGCCCTGCCCACGACGGTGATTCTTTCGCCCCAGGGGGAACTGCTGGCGAAGAACCCCGGATATCTTCCAGCGGGCAAGTATCGGCAGCTCCTCGAGACCGGGCTGGCCAAGCATGAAAAACAGGCTGCTGCCCGCGAAATCCAACAGGTCTCGGGCGATGTTCCGCTTGAGAAGCCCACCCGGAAACGATAGCCTGTGAGGGATGAACAGCACCCCTCGTCAAGCTGGCGGAGACGCCGAAGATCCCTGGGAAGACCTGGCCGAACAACTCTTCGGCACCACCCCAGGTAAAGAACACACCGCCGGGCACGACACCCCGGCCCGGCCCTCGACCGAACGGGCCGCCCCCGAGCGTTCGCACGCCGAGCGGAAACCGGCCGAGCGTCCGGCCAGCCCCGGTCGAGACAACCCCCTGGCGTCGATCGCCGGGGAGTCGGCACCCCCCGCGCCGCGGAAGGGGTTGGAAGCGCTGTTATTCGACGATGCCGACGAGCAACCGGTCGCCGCGGCCGAGAGCGAAGCCGCCGAGCCCATGGCAGAAGAGCGGGGCGCCAGCTTCGCCGCGGCCGACTCAGCGGCCCGTGCTCCGCAACCGAAGCCGTCGACCAGCAGTTCGCCGCAGGATTCTTATTGGGATCTGCTGGCGAACTGGAATTGGGACGAAGGGGATTCGTCGAAGTCGCGTTCTGCACCCGCGGCGGCGGCCGAACCTGCCGCGCCCAGCGGCGCCTCGGAAGCGACCGATTTCGAAGCCGCCGCCCCGGCGGCTCCTCCGGCCCGCGAGCGGGAGCGGGGTGACCGAGACCGAGGTGGCCGGGGTGATCGTCGCGATCGCGACCGGGGCCGACGTGGTGGTCGCGACCGTCGGGAGCGTGAGGCACCGGTCTCGGCCGAGGCGTCGCGGGAAGAGCCAGCTCCGGCAGCGGAGCGCGAAGAATTCGCCCCCGCCAGCCCGGCGAGCGACCGCCCGATCTGGGATTTTGACGAAGAGCAGGCCCAGGCGCCGGCCCCCGTTGCCCGAGCACCGCGTGAGGAACGCCGCTCTGATTCTGGCCGCGACGACCGGGGTCGCCGGGACCGAGGCCGGGACGACCGCTCGGGCGAGCCCCGCGGACGGGACGAACGCCCCCGCGAAGAGCGACCCCGCGAAGAGCGTGCCCGGGAAGACCGGCCGCGGGAAGATCGTCCGCGTGACGATCGCTCTCGGGGCGACCGGGGGCGACCGGACCGCAGTCGGTCCGAGCCACCGCGTGGTGAGCCTCTTCGCGCCGAGCGGACGGCACCTGCGCGGGATACGGGAGACGAGGACGAAGAGGCCTTCGACTTGCCCGTTGGCGGGTCCAGCCTGGGGGCTTCTGAGGGAACTTCTGGTGCAGCCTCGGGGGGCGAAGCCCGGTCGGCGGATGAGGGTGAGCGACGTCGCCGTCGGCGGCGCCGGCGGAAGCCCCGCGGAGCCGAGGGAGCGGCGAGCGTTTCGGGTGATGCCGACGACAGCGACGACTTCGACACG
>CAIUHT010000860.1 GCA_903898975.1 uncultured Planctomycetaceae bacterium | reverse complement strand
CGCCTGGGAAACATCGAGTGGGTCGCCCGGTATCCACACGTGGCGCCGGAGCACATCGTGAAACTTCACCATCGGCAACAACTGGGGCCCAGCCCCTGCGTGGTCGCCGATGGACTGGTGCTGGTCGCTCCGACCGACTCCGAGTCAGTCTGGGCCTTCCAGCAGTCGAGCGGACTGCGGCTGTGGCAGAAACCCATTCCCGGGCAGGCGCGACAAGTGCTGGGCCTGGCGGGAGGGCGGGTCATTGTCGCCGCCGATCAGCTGTGGGGCCTCGATTCAGAAACGGGCGAAACCGCCTGGCTGGCCGGGCGCGAGAGTCCCGAGGCCCGAACCGCGGGCCGGGGCCTGCTGGCCGGGGGAATGGTCTACTGGCCCCGCCACGATGAGATCCTGGTGGTGGAAGCCGAGTCGGGCCGACTCCGTCGCGACATTCCCCTCACTGCCGATTACCAGGCCCCGGGAGGTGGCAACCTGGCGGGGGATTACGGGTTCCTGGTCTGCGCCCAAGAGCAGCGGCTGTTGGTGTTCGCTCAAGACCCCGTCGCCGAACCCGCGGAGGCCCCCCGCCCCAAGGTGAACGACAATCAGGAAGCGAGACGCGAGGGGGGAGCCAATGCGGTCGGGCCACAAGCCGACGCGATCGAGGGCCTCCAATCGGGACTCCGTGCGGAGGCCCGCCAGGATTGGCCCGCCGCCGCCGCGACTTACGCCCGAATTGCCACCGGGGAAGTTGCGGCTGCCGACGCCGCTCGCACCTGGCATGGGGAATCGCCACGCCAGGTGGCCCGCCGGCGGGGAGGGCCTGTCTGGTTCAAGCTGGCCCAGCAGTTGGAACAAGCCCAGCAGTGGGCCGAAGCCGATCGCTGGTGGAAACTGACCCGCCACGAGGCCCTGGCCCCGGCACTGCGGGCGGGAGCCGCGCTGCAATGGGCTGAGTCCCTGTTGAACCGGGACCTTCCCGATCAGGCCGCGACAGTCTTGGCCGAATTGTCCCGTGATGCGGAACTGGTGCGCGAACCGCGTGATCCCGCAGGAACGCGACTGGTGGGGACGGCGTGCGAAGTACTGCTGGCCCGAGCCCGCGAACAGGGGGGCGATCGGGTCGAGCGAGCGCTCGCCCAGCAACGCGATCACGGTGTCTTGCAGGCCCTGAATGCCGGTGCCCCCTGGCGGGCTGTACCGTGGCTGCGGGAGGGGGATTCCCTCGATCACGCAGGAACGCTCGCCCAGCAGGTCCGTGAGCAGGCGACCCGCATGCAGGCGGGGGCGACAGTCGCCCTCCTTAAGGACCAGCGGCCAGCCGGTACATCGACAGCAACCGATCTCTCCGCAATCAGCGATAGCGACTTGGTCGCACGAGCCAGTCCAGCCAGTCAGCCCCGCTCCCCAGGCCAGACCGATCAAGCCCGGGTCGAAGGTGGCACTGCCTCTGTCCTGCCACAAGAGCGGATTCAATTCCCGCTCCAGTCTTCCCCAGCCGACAACACCCCGGACACCGCCACCACTTCGGCCCCCACTCCCGGCCCCACCCCGACCAACAAGGCCGCCCCGAGCCTGCAGGCCGGCTGTCGCTGGCGGGCGACCACGTCCGGGGAAGATCGATTGTTCCCTCTCACGGGCGCGAACCAGCAGGTCGCCCCGGGCGGGTTGCTGCTGGCCGGCCGTTCGCTCTGCTGCCTCGACTCCGCGACCGGCGCTACCCGTTGGCGCGTCCCGCTTGCCGAACCTCTCGACTGGGCCGGGGGCAATGACTCAACCGTGGTGCTGACCAGCCGCCTTGGGACCTCGGGGCTCAATGCGGCCACGGGCGAGTTGCTCTGGCACCGCCCCCAGCCCGCCCCCACCGCGGACTCCTCATGGCATCGCTGGCATATTGAGGGCTCCTGGCTGCTGTCACTCGAGCCCTCGCGGCTTGAGGCGCTTGACCTGGCGACAGGCGCGTCGCGTTGGACCTTCACCTCAGAGACCGGGGCGTTGGGACGCTTCTGGGCAAGCCGGGAGGGGCGGGTGGTTGTGCAGCAGACCACTCCGCCACGAACGCTATTCTTCCAGGTGGACGATGGCTACCTGCAGAGTGTGAATGCGAGCGCAGGCCACCTCTGGCTGGCCGACCCCGAGGATTTCGAGCCGGGCAAAACCTGGCACCTGGGCCGGGGCTCGGAAGGATTCCACCTGCTGGAGATGGACAGCGCGACCATGACGGCGGTGGGAATTGGTCCCCGTTGGAATGAGCTGCGGCCGGGCTTTCAGGCGGGAGATTTCCCCGTGAGTGCGGACGCGTACTTGGCGCTTCGCGACGAGCGGTGGCTGTCGGTCCGCGATCCGTTTTCGGGACGCAGCCTGTGGCGCACCGTGCTTGACCTTGAGCCGAGCGACCCGGCACCGCAACTGGCGGTGCACGGCGGACGGGTGTTCGTGCTGTCGGGGTCGTTGCTCTCGGCGTGGCACGCCACGCGCGAGGGGGGAAGAATCTGGTCGGAGCCGGTCTTGCTCGAACTGGCGGACGCGGCACCTTTCTTTGCGTGCGGCCCCGAAGGGGCGCTGGTCTGGAATCGGCGCGGGGCGGGCGAGTTGCGGGTCGAATACCGCGAACTCCGGACGGGAGAGTTGCGGCAGGAATGGCGGCTGCCGGGACGCCCAGTCGGCGAAGCAGTGCACTGGATTCCCGACGGCGCGGTGTTGTTGACCGACACTCACGTCGCGCTCTATCAGCTTCGCTGAAACCAGCCTCTTCGCGCGTGGTCCGCGCCAGCCTCGACCTCCATGCAAGGCATGAGCGCAACCCTGTGGCCAACCAGCCGCGGGCCGGGGCGCTCTCAGCCAGTCGCCGGGCTGGCGGGTCGGTCGGCTGAGGCCTGCTGCCAGTTCTTCAGCCACTGCGCCAGCCGCTGACTGGGGGGCCTCGATGGCGTAATACATGCTCCACGCCACCACGACCCCCGCCAGCAAAGCAAGGGCCAGCGCCAGCAGGCAGTCGCGCGGCGTCTGCGGCGCCCACGGGGAATGCTCCAGCAGCGTGGTGATCAGAACCGCGACAGGAAAGTGGACGAGGTACAGGCTGTACGAGATCCGGCCGAGGGCGTTGAGCCCGGGGAGAGGCAGCGGCCGCGCCGGCGACGGG
>CAIUHT010000859.1 GCA_903898975.1 uncultured Planctomycetaceae bacterium | reverse complement strand
GATCACGGCGCACAACAGGGGGTCGGTCCGCAGCTTTTCGGCCGCCTTGAGGAAGACCTCGGGGTCGGGCTTCCCTTTCGTCACGTCTTTGCCCGTGACGCGGACTTCAAAATGCCGGCGGATTTTCATGCGGCGGAGCACGAAATCGACATTCTCGGGGGGGCCGGACGACCCGACCGCGAGTTTGAAGCGGGCGGCGCGGAGGTTCTCGATGAGTTGCCGGGCCCCGGGCATCTCGGGGAAGTCGCGTTCAATGATCCCGCGATAGAGAGCCTCTTTGCGCTGGTCGAACTGCTCGATCTGCTCGGGGGTGAGCGTGTCGGCCCCCCAGTGACGGGCAATGATCTCGCGGCTGGTCTGGCCAAATGTTTCGAGGAACTGAGCTTCCGTGAGGCTCTCGCCGAATTCGCCGGCCATCATCTGCCAGCTTTGCAGGTGCGCCTTGTAGGAATCGACCAGCACTCCATCCATGTCGAAGATCACGCACAGCCGCATCTCAAGCTCCGTCCTGTCCTCACGATTGACGATTGCCGTCCCCGCCCGATATAGCAGCCCAACGCCCGGGCGAGAAGCCTGCGGGCGAATTCCGCGCCGGTTGACCGGTGCCAGTTTTCAGTCTGAGTCTGCATGACCCGCCGCATTTTCAACTTTTCCGCCGGTCCCGCCTGCCTGCCCGAGTCGGTGCTCGAGGAGGCCCGGGAGAACCTGCTGAGCCTGGGGACGACCGGCATTGGCATCCTCGAGCATTCGCACCGGGGCAAGGCGTTCCTGGCGGTGCACGAAGAAGCGTTGGCACTGTGCCGCGAGCTGGCGGGCATCCCGGCCGACTACGACGTGCTGCTGCTGCAGGGGGGAGCGTCGCTGCAGTTCTCGATGGTGCCGATGAACCTGCTGCCCCCCGGGGGGACGTCCGACTACCTGGTGACGGGGGTCTGGTCGCAGAAGGCGGTGATCGAAGCGCAGCGAGTCGGGCGGGTGCACGAGGTCTGCAGCAGTGCCGACCGGAATTTCTGCTACATCCCGGCGCAGGCCCGCTACAGTCCCGCCCCGGCGTATGCGCACTTCACCTCGAACAACACGATTTTCGGGACGCAGTTCGCCACCGAGCCCACGCCCCCGGCGGGAGTCCCGCTGGTGTGCGACGCCAGCAGCGACATCTTCAGCCGACCGCTCGACATTGCGAAGTACGGCGTGATCTACGCCGGGGCGCAGAAGAACCTGGGCCCGTCGGGACTGACGCTGGTGATTATTCGGAAGGACCTGGTGGCGGCGGGGCCGAAAGATCTGCCGACGATGCTGCAGTACCGGACACACGCCGCCGAGAATTCGCTGTACAACACCCCCCCGACGTTCGGGATCTACATCCTGGGGCTGATGCTGAAGTGGATTAAGGCCCAGGGGGGGCTGGGAGCGATGGCGCGGCAGAACAGCGAGCGGGCGGGGCGGCTGTATGCGTACCTCGACCAGAGCCGGCTGTTTCGGGCGACCGCCGAGCCAGGGAGCCGCAGCCTGATGAACGTGACGTTCGTGACGGGGCGGTCGGAACTGGACGAGCAGTTCTTGAAGGAAGCGACGAAGGGAGGACTGGACGGGCTGAAGGGGCATCGGAGCGTGGGGGGGATGCGGGCCAGTCTGTACAATGCGTTCCCGACTGCGGGGGTCGACGCCCTGATTGCCGCGCTGCGCGACTTCGAGTCGCGGCACGCGTAAGCCGGCTTGGCGCGAGTCGGGCAGTCGCGGCTAGGCTGTTGGCTGGTGGGGCGACTGGCTGTGGGGCCGGGTTCGCGGGTTCCGGTTCTCTATGCGGGAGGCCACACGATGACGCCAGCCGAGGCGGGGGAATCGCGGCGGGTGAATGTGGGGATTCTGCACGCCACGGCATTCGAACTGAAACCGTTCTTAACGCAGTGCGACCGCAAGGGGCGACGGGAAGGGCCGGACGGGCTGCTGTGGCAGGGGGCGCTGCTGAATCAACAGCGGCTGGTGCTGGTGCAGACCGGGCCGGGGCCGCAGCGGGCCGACCTGGGATGCCGGCGACTGATTGCCGAGCAGGCGCCGAGGTGGGTGGTGTCGGCGGGGTTCTCGGGGGGACTGCAGCCCGGGGTGAAGCTGGGGGACATTGTGGTGGCGAGCGGGACCAGCGACCCGAATGGGGGCACGCTGGAGATCGACCTGAAGATGCCCGCCGACCCCGAACACGGGCTGCATGTGGGGCGGTTGCTGACGATTGACCACGTGGCCCGGACGATTGCCGAGAAGACCGGGTTGGGGGTGGCGACGGGGGCGTTGGCGGTCGACATGGAGTCGCACGCGGTGGCCCAGGTGTGCCGGGAACTGGGAGTGCCGTTCCTGGCGGTGCGAGTCATCAGCGACGACCTCGAGAGCGAGTTGCCCGCGGAGGCGGCGGGGCTGCTGGGGGGGAACGGCGTGGTGAAATTCGGGGCGGCGGCGGCGGCCCTCTGGAAACGGCCAGCGGCGCTGGGCGAGTTGTGGCAACTGCGTGAGGTGGGGGGGCAGGCGGCGGCCCGACTCGGGACGTTCCTGGCCGGCATGCTGGAGCAACTGGCGGTTCCCGAGGGGACATAGGCGATGCGACCGTGGGTGTTGAGCGAGGTGAATTACGGCTACGTTAAAGAGCATCCGTACGAAGTGGCGGTGTTGCCCCTCGGGGCGACCGAGCCTCACAACCTCCACCTGCCCTACGGGACCGACACGTTCGAGGCGACCGAGTTGGGACTGCGGGCGTGCGAGCAGGCCCATGAACGCGGGGCCCGCGTGGTGTTGCTGCCGACGATTCCGCTGGGGACCGAGACCAACCTCGCAGCGTTCCCCCTGGCGCTCAATTTGAACCCCAGCACCCTGCTGGCAGTGATTCGCGACGTGGTGAGATCACTGGAGCTGAGCGGGATTCGCAAGCTGCTGTTGTTGAACAGCCACGGGGGGAATGATTTCAAACCGGTGTTGCGCGAGTTGACCGGCACGACCACCGTGCATCTGTTTTTGTGCGACTGGTTCCGAGGATTGACGGCGGACGTGCAGCAGCGGCTGTTTCGCGAGCCGGGGGACCATGCGGGGGCGCTGGAGACGGCGTTCGGGCTGGCGTGTTTCCCGGGGCTGGTCGCGCGTGATGCGGCGACCGGGGGGCTGCGGGCCGATGCGGGGAGCATGGCGCGGAACCGGTTCGACGCGGTGCGGCGGGGCTGGGTCGCGTTGTCCCGACCGTGGCACCTGCTGACGACGAACACGGGGGCGGGGAACCCGCACGAGGCGACGGCGGCGCAGGGGGAGGAAGTCGTGCGGATTGCCAGTGAGCGGCTGGCCGACTTCCTGGTGGAACTGGCGGATTCCCCAGTCGACGAAAGGTTTCCGTTCGAGTGAGTTTTGACGCACACAAGCCAGACGCCCGGCGATGGCGAGGGGCTGGCGAGCGGCGCTCTCGCATCGCACCGCTTTGTGCCGGGAGATGCGCGCGAGGGTTGTGGCCCCGGGGGGTATGACCGGTGTGGGCTTGAAAGCGGGTGG
>CAIUHT010000858.1 GCA_903898975.1 uncultured Planctomycetaceae bacterium | reverse complement strand
GCCCCGGCGGCAATCAGCAGCACGCGCCCCTGGTACTTGTGGAGCAGCCCGGGGAGGGGTTGGGCGTCCGACTCGGCGAGGGGGTCGGAGGTGAACCCTGGGGGGGTCGACCACTCGGATGCGACGGGCAGCACCTGGGCGAGCAGGGGGTCGAGGGGGTCGCCGGGCCGGATGCGGGCCAGAAAGCTGTGGGGCACCACCAGGGGGAACAACTCGCTGGCCCGGCGCGCCGGTTCGACCCACGCCTCGGGCAGTTGAAGCAGCCGGGCCAGTTCCCCGACGTCACGGATCGCCGCGGCGAGTTGCCGGTTCCACGGAAGTTGCAGCACGTCAGCCTCCGACCCAGTTCCCGGGGACGGGGCGGTGATGGCGGGCGAAGCGGGCACTGGTGGGGTGGTCAGTGACAAGTCGGTCCCCGGTAAGTCGGTTACCGTTAAGTGGGTCACCGGGGCCCCAGTTTTCCTGGTGGCGAGGGCCGGGGAAGTGGCGACCGCGGGAGCGGAGACCGGGGTGTCGGGAGTGTCCCGCAGGTCAGAAGGGCTTGGCAAGAAGAAAAGTGCTCTGTTATCTTGGGGACTTCTCAAATCGCGGCGTGCATGGCAGGCAACGCGTCCGGGGACCGGTGTTCCAGGGGCGGCCAGCACATCAGGCGGACACTCTGGAACGGATTGCGGGAAGCACATCGATGCCAAACATCAACGCGGGCGAATTCAAAAAGGGAATCAAGGTCGTACTGGAGGGCGATCCGTACGACATGCTTGAGGTGAATTTCGTCAAGCCCGGCAAAGGGCAGGCGTTGTACAAGTGCCGCATGCGCAACCTCTTGAAGAATACCATCATCGATCGCACGTTCAAGAGCGGTGATGGTCTCGAGTCGGCCGATGTGAGGAAGGGGGAAGGCCAGTTCCTCTATCGCGAGAAAACGAACCTCGTCTTCATGGACCAGGAATCGTTCGAGCAGTACACGGTGGCGACCGACGTCCTCGAGGGCCGCGATGTTTGGCTGCTCGATGGCGCGATCTGCGTGCTCACCTACTACAACGACCGGGTGATCGAGGTCGAACCTCCCCCGCACGTGAACGTCAAGATCACCTACACCGAGCCTGCCGTCCGGGGCAACAGCTCGGGCAACATCACCAAGTCCGCGACAGTCGAGACGGGAGCCGAGATCCAGGTGCCCGCCTTCATCGACACGGGCGAAGTGGTCCGCATCGACACCCGCACCGGCAGCTACGTCGAACGGGTGAAGAGCTGACGGACGCCGGTCTTCCCACCGGTTCCTGCCCCGCGCCAACAACCGCATGAGCACCACCCCCAGTTCCCACAACGGTCGTCTGTACATCGAAACCGTGGGCTGCCAGATGAACATGCTGGACAGCGAACTGGTGGTGGCTGCGCTGCGCCGGCAGGGATACACGCTGACCGGCGAGATCGCCGACGCCGACACCATCCTGTTCAACACCTGCAGTGTCCGCGAGCACGCCGAGCACAAGATTTACAGTGCTCTCGGGCGGCTCAGGCACAACCGCGCCCGCCGCCCGAGCCAGGTCATTGGCGTGATCGGCTGCATGGCCCAGAAAGATCAGCAGTTGATCTTCCAGCGGGCTCCGCACGTCGACCTGGTGGTCGGGACCGGGCAGCTGGCGCAGATTCCTGAACTGGTCGAGCAGTCGCGGGTCGACCGTCAGCAACGGCTGGCGGTCAGCCTCGACCGCCGCGACGCCACCCGCCAGCAGGTCTCCGACAGCTTTGTCAGCTACGACCCGCTGCGCGATCCCGAGATGCGCCCCTCGCCCTTCCAGGCGTTCGTCCGCATCATGATTGGCTGCGACAAGTTCTGCACCTATTGCGTGGTTCCCCTCACCCGGGGTCCCGAGCAGAGCCGGCCGCCGCAGGACATCCTCCACGAGGCCCGCCGACTCGCCGACGAGGGGGTCCGCGAAATCACCCTGCTCGGGCAGACCGTCAACAGCTATCGCTCCGTCAGCGACGGCCGCACGTGGCGACTCTCCGACCTGCTGCTCGCGCTGCACGAGATTCCCGGCCTGCAGCGGCTCAAGTTCGTCACGAACTTCCCCCGCGACATGAGCGATGACCTGCTCCAGGCGGTCCGCGATCTCCCCAAGGTCGCCCGCTACCTGCATGTTCCCGCCCAGTCGGGCTGCGACACGGTGCTCAAGCGGATGAAGCGCGGCTACACCGTGGGCGAATACCGCGAGATGATGCACCGCATCAACGCGACCGTCCCGGGCTGCGCTGTTTCGAGCGACTTCATCGTCGGGTTCTGTGGCGAGAGCGAAGAGTCGTTCCAGAAGTCGATCGAACTGGTCCGCGAGTTCCGGTTCAAAAACAGCTTCATCTTCAAGTACAGCCCGCGCCCTGGCACCAAGGCCGACGACCTGCTCCCCGACGACATCCCCGAAGATGTCAAACGCCGTCGGAATAATGAACTGCTCGCAGTGCAGAACGAGATCAGCGAGGAAGACAACGCCCGCCTGATTGGGTCGGAGTTCGAGATCCTGGTCGAGGGCTTGAGCAAGTCGGCCCGCAAGCAACTGACCGACGAACCAGCCGCGGCGCTCCCCTTGGCCGACAGCCACGATGAGCATCCGCAACTGGTCGGACGGACGCGCTGCGACCGGATCGTGGTGTTTGATGGCAACCCGCGGATGGTGGGCAACCTGGTCGACGTCCACGTCTACGACTGCACCCCCACGACCCTGCTGGGAACGATTGTGACCCGCGAGGTGCTGCATACCTCGACCGACGGGCTCCCCATTCTCGCCTGAGCGGGCGGTGACTTTCTCTTGGCGAACCGCGAGGTCGAGATGAGCACAGACGCGACCCGCCAGTTTTTCGACCACCCCGAGTTCGACCGCCGCGCAACCGTCGATGAGCAGGGGTTGCCCACCGCGTGGTTCGGAGCCGCCGAG
>CAIUHT010000857.1 GCA_903898975.1 uncultured Planctomycetaceae bacterium | reverse complement strand
ATTTTCGGCGATCATGGTTTCGAATGGGGCGTGAGTTCCTCCACACAGGATACTGAGCCAGGTGGTACGATAGGTCTCCAAAGCAGTTACGCAGAAATCAGCAGCATTCCCGAGCCTCAAACCATCGTACTCTCTGGAATTGGTTTGGCCGGACTGCTCATCGCCAGACGGCGTCGCTTGAACAAAGGGGCACAGTCGGCTGCCTGAGCTTGGTGCAATTCTGTGCGCCCTTGTGTGTGTAGTCCGCTTCAGTTTCCGTTGAAGCGAGTTTCAAGCAAAGATTGGGTAATCACCACACCCGGGAGATCCTCTCCTCTCCCGGGTGTGGTGGTGTTGTTGGTTCCTGGACGTGGCGTGCGACTGGTGGCAACGTTCTCGAGCGGGAGGGTTGGTTCTTTCGACGGAGTGCGGAGAGTTGGCGAGACCCTTTCTGGTTCCGCAAAGTTCTTGCGGGTTCCCCGGATTTTGTTGGACTTTTGCCCCGATTTCCTGATACCGTGAATTTCCTCAGGGTGGGGCCTGGTTCGAGCGGGGATCCGCGAGTGGCGGTCGGCCACAGTGTCGCGTCTTGATCCCCCCGACCGTGCTCGCTTCCTTCCCGCCGGGTTGTGTTGGCCGCCGCTCGCCCACTTCCTCGCCCGCAACGGTCGCGGTGCCGCGGGACGCTGTGCTGTCTCTCAGCGCCCCCGCCCTCGCTCCCGTGGCCTCTCCCCGGTTGGTGCGTATGTCCGCTTTGACTTTTGAATCGCAGTTGCGGGGAGTTCGGCAAGGTGATCTCGCCGCCACCGATGGCTTCGTCCGCACCTATCGCCCCTTCGTCACCGCCCAGGCCCGCCGGGTGCTGCGGGCCAACCCCCTCCATCGCATCTGCGATGAATCGGATATCGGACAATCGGTCCTCACCCGCGTCGTCGCCGGCCTCCAGCGTGGAGAGTTCCAGATCGAGGGGGAACCCCACCTCCACCACCTCCTGCGAACCATGGCGTGGAACAAGGTGGTCAGCATCGCCCGCCGCGAACGCGCCCGCGGTGGACCTCCCGTCGAATCCCCCCTCGCTGGCGAAGACTCCGACCTCTGGCACCGCCTTGCCGTCAGCCGCGAAGCATCGCCCAGTGAACTCGTCGCATCGCAAGACTTTCTCAACACCGTCCGCTCCCGCCTCGTTCCAACCCTCGCTGGCGTGCTCGATCGCTGGCTCGAAGGCTACCTCTGGGACGAAATCGGTGCCGAACTCAACCTGCGCGGTCACACCATCCGCGTCCGCTTCCGCCGGGAGTTGAAACGCGTGCTCGAATCTCTCCAACTCCCCCCCGGCCAACTCCCGCCCGGCCAACTCCACCCCGACGAACTTTCCGCCGACGAACTTTCCGCCGACGAACTCTCCGCCGGCCAAACCGCACCCGGGCAACATCCGGGTCAGCTCCCGGGGCATGACCCATCCGCCCGCACGGCCCCTCGCAAGGCCGACCAATGATCCCCCCCGGCTCGAAACGCAGACTGCCTCTGCCCTCCGCCGCAGACCCCCGGCTGCGAAGGCGCCCCGCCTGCGCCGGTCTCTGGCCTGTTGCCCCGCCCGCGCCCGGCGTTCAACACACCCCTGTCACGGAAGATCAGGCGTCATGACCGTCCCCTCCCTCGAGGCGTTGCTCGACCTGCAGGCCGAAGCGTGGAGTCGTGGCGACCGAGTGCTGGTCGAACAACTGCTCGTCCGCTCGGGAGTCGACACCACCGACAAAGAAACGGTCTGCAGCCTCATCGTCGGGGAAATCCTCCTCCGCCGGGAAGCGGGGAACCAGGATGATCTCTCCGCCGAATACAGCCGGCGGTTCCCCAACTACGCCGCCGAAGTCTGGGAGGAGGCCGCGCTGCCCAATTGGGTCAGCGGCGAGTTGCCAGCCGTTCCCTTCGGTCCCGTGCCCTTCAGCCCTGTGCCCTTCAGCCCAGTGGCCTTCAGCCCAGTGGCCGAGACCCCCGGCAAGCACGGTCTCGACACCGACCGGAGCCCACTCCCGCGGGCCGCTCACAACGCCGAACCGTCCCTCCCCGACTACCAACTGCTGCGCGTGCTGGGACGCGGTGGGTTCGGCACCGTCTGGCTGGCCCGCAACCTGCTGGATCATGGACTGGTCGCGGTCAAACGGCTCAAGCCCGGGCGCGAAGGAGAGATCGAGGGCATCCGCGCCTATCGCCGGTGCGCCAGCCTTCACCCGCACCTGCTCCCCATTCTGCATGTCGGGCAGACCCCGGGTGGGGTGTACTACACCATGCCGCTGGCCGACCCGCTCCCCGGCTCGCCCCCCGCCGGGGAGGCGACCGGTTATCAGCCCGATACCCTCGGCTCCCGGTTGCGGATCTCGGGCCCACTCCCGACGAACGCCGTGCTCGAGTTGTGGCGGCAGCTGCTCGATGCCCTGGCGGAACTGCACCTCCACGGCGTCGTCCATTCCGACGTCAAACCCGACAACATTCTGCGCGTGGGGGGAAACTGGAAGCTGGGCGACCTGGGGCTGGCGGTGGCTGCGGAGGGGGGCGCCACCGAGCCCGGCGCCGCCGCAGACGGGGCGATCACTCCCGGGCGAACCGCCCCGGCCGAGAATCGCGGCACTCGGGGCTATTGGCCCCCGGAAGGATGTTCGGGAACCCCCACCGACGACCTCTACGCTCTCGCCAAGACCATTCGGCAGGTCTGGAACGTCACCGCCGCACCGCTGGCCAGCGACAGTGCCACCACCACGCTGAGCAGTGCGGTGCACCCGCCCTTGGGGACCACGAATCTCAGCGCTCCCCTCCCCGCCGTCCCCCTCCCCGGGGTCTCGACGGAAACCGACCCCGTGGCGCGGCGACTGCTGGCGGTGCTGACGCGGGCTCTGTCGGCAGACCCGGCGGGCCGGTACGCAACAGGGGCCGAGCTGCTCAGGGACTTGCCAGATCTCGCGCACCGGGCACCTCCCGCCCGGCGGCGCTGGAGGCTGGCGGTCTTGCCCGCGCTGGGCCTGATCGCAGTCACCTGGTTCGCCGCCGGGGTGTGGAGCGCACGCCACGGCGCTCGGCCAGGGCCAGCCCAGCCCGCCGGGGCCGCAGTGGTTCCCCTGGCCGAACGGGTCGCCGGGGTGAAACAGGTTCTGGCGGCAGGGGGCCCGACCGCTCGGGCACTGGAGCTGCTTCCCAACCGCGAGGCCCTCGAGTCGAAGGGTTCCGAACAGGTGGGGCCGGAACTGGCCGTCGAGGCGCAGGAACTGCGGCAACTGCTCACCGCGATTGCCCCCGGGTCTGATGCCGAGGCCAGCTTGCGGGTCTTCTTCCAGGCGTCTCCTCCGGGGCTGTTGCGGACCGGGGAACCCGAGCCCGAGGTCCGGGAGGAAGTGCGAAAAGCGCGGGACTTTATTGCGGAAGAGCGGGAGTGGCTGCGGTGGCACGAGCACGACCAGCGGGGCGTGCTGGCGGATTGGCCGGTCGAGCTGCCGTGGCATCGGGCGGTGTGCGATCTGCGAGTGGCGTGGCAACGGCGGAACCTGGCCCATCGTCTCGCGTATTGGGGGCGGCTGGCTCCCGCCGGGCTGACGGAGGCCGAGTGTGCCGACTGGCTCACCGAGGCCGAATCGCTGCGCGAGACAGCGCTCGCCGAGGTCGAGCGGGCCCGGGAGGCCCTGCGCGGGCAGTTCGCACTCCTGGCCTCCAGTGACGGGTTGCCCCGCGAACCCCTGGGGTGGTCGGCGGCGTTGAGGCGTGCCGAGTGGCTGCATCGGCAACTCCGGCTGGAAGGGGCGGGCGAAGAGGCAGGCTTGCCCGAAGAGCTGGACCGGGTCGCGGTGGAGCTGGGCGACTGGCTGCAGGACGACCGGCTGGGAGAACGCGACCACGACGGCGTGGGGCTGCACCTGAAGCTGGTCTGGCTGCAGCAGGCGCAGTGGGAATACGCCACCGCGGCCCACGCGGGGGTGAATCGCGCGACTCTGCTGCAGCAGGCCGACCAGCGAATCGCCCAGGCCGAGGCGCGGTCAGACTGGGGGGTCAGTGAATCGGCCCGACGGGAATGGGAGTTGTCGCTGGGACAGACCCGCGACCGGCGCCCCGCCAGTGGCGAGCTGGTCGAGTGACCCACACAAAGCCAAGTGACACACAAAGCCGAGTGATCCGGAAAACCGAGTGACACTCAAGCTCGAGGGCCAGACTCAACCGAGTGCGAGACTCAACTGAGTCACAGCGAAACATGATGCGACGGATCACCCGCGTGACGTTCCCACGCGTCCGGGGTCAATGCATCAGGGGAGGCGATAGGAGAGTGGGCGGTGCAGGGAGTGGTTTGGTCCAAATCGGTCAGAGAAGGGGGTCGCATCATGAGGTCGCAGCGGGGATTTTTGGGTGGGGTGGGTCGTTGGTTGGGATGGACGGCGGGAATGCTGCTGGGGGCTGGCTCGGTCGCGCTGGCCGGGCCCATCACCTTCAGCACCCCCAATCCCAGGGTCTCGGTGGTCGAGGGAGAGTCGGTCACGCTGCAGTGGACATTGCGCAATACCGGGCCCTCCTCGGTCCAGCTGTCGAACGACCCGACCAAGCCCGCGGTGGTCGCTCGCCCCGCAGCCTTCATCGGAGGCGATTCGGGCAACCGGGTGACCGGGGTCAGCATTACGAATCTCGACCAGTTGAAGGGGCAGACGATCGCGGCTGGGTCGGGCCAGACGGTCGCTGTCGAGGTCGCCACGACCGATGACACCCGTCGGCCCCGACCGGTCCAGCCCAAGACCGGGCTGTGGACGGTCAACGTGTCGGCCTGGTCGCAGCTATTGACCGGCACCACGCTGGTCGAAGATGTCTCGACCAGTGTCACAATCGAGATTCGCGACCTCGTCAAGGCGATCGACCTCAGTGGCGGGACGACCTCGACCTCGTTGGGGCCGACGATTGCCGACGCCGGCAGCGTGGTCGAACGAACCCTGGGTTACAGCCTGAACCTCAGCGGCCCACGAGTGGTGACCGGGCTGGGGTTCTGGGATGAAGGGGATGATGGGATCGCCCCGCACGAAGTCGGGTTGTGGGACAACGCCACTGGTCAGCTGCTGGCCCAGGCAGTGGTCGACAACAGTGGCCTGTCTTATTCGTCGCAGCAGTCGGGGGGAGCGTGGATCTTCCAGCGGCTGTTGGCACCCGTGCTGCTTGATCCGGGCCAGTATGTGCTGGGAGCGGTCTTTCGCTCTGATGGCACCGACGCCTACCGCACTGGAACCGCCGCCAACCCGCTCACGCTGCAACTCGCGCCGGGCCTGACCTTCGGGACGGCCCTCAGTTCGGCGGAGGGAGCCGCGGGAACCGGGCTGCGGATTCCCACCGAGGCTCTGTCCGGGGAAACGGGGCGCTTTGGGCCCATCCTGCTGCTCGAACCCCTCCCGGTTCCCGAGCCCGGAGTCGGCCTGCTCGCGGGTCTGGGGCTGGTTGCGCTGCTGCCGCGAGTTCTCCGTCGCCCTCTCCCTGTTCCTCAGCCCGAACAGCCCTGAGCGCGGTGTCGCCGGCTCCGACACAGTGCAACGGGCTCCGACACAGTCGGCAGTCGGATGACTGAGGAAGATTCGGGAATCTGCGGGGGGCAGCCGAATCTTTCTTGCGGGGCGGGCTGCCTTGGCCCGGTTCGATTGCGGGACGACCGGCGATGCATTCCAATCGCTCGCCGGTTCTGTCCCGCGTCGCATTCCTTCAGGCATCATGCAGATCGACCGCGTTGAGGCGATTCACCTCTGTTACCAGTACCCCGACCGTCGGGGGTTCGAGAGTTCCGGGGGGATCACCAACGGCCGACTCACCTCGCTCATCCGGGTGCACACCGCCTGCGGTCGGATTGGGCTGGGCTCGGTCTATTCCCATCCCGCGCTGGTCGACGTGGTGATCCGCCAGCTGGACCCGCTGTTGCGGGGTCGCGATCCCCGCGAGGTCGAAACGCTCTGGCAGCTCATGTATGGCTGGACCCGCTGGTATGGCCGGAAGGGGGCGGCACTCTCGGCTCTCGGAGGCGTCGATATCGCCCTCTGGGATCTGCGCGGGCAGGCCGCCAATCAACCGGTCTGGAAGCTGCTGGGGGGGACCAGTTCGTCTTGCCCCGCCTACGCCAGTGGGCTGCTGTGGAACTCGCTCGATGGCTTGCGGGCCGAGGCGCAGCGGCACCTGGCGCGGGGGTTCCGCCGCATGAAAATGCGGCTCGGTCGCAACCCCGACTACGACGTTGACGCCCCGCGGGCGGTGAAGCGGGAGATTGGCCCCCGGCACGACCTCATGTGCGACGCCTCGATGCGCTACTCACTGGCCACCGCCCTCCGCATTGGCAGCGAACTGGCGCAGGTGGGAGCCTTCTGGTTCGAAGAGCCATTCGCCCCGGAAGACCTTGAACTGTTCGCCCAGCTGCGCGGCCAGGTGGGCGTGCCCGTCGCGGCGGGCGAGAATGAGTTTGGACTGCAGGGGTTCGCCGAGCTGATCCACCGCCAGGCAGTCGACATTGTGCAGGCCGACGCGAGCCGGTGCGGGGGGATCAGCGAGGTGCTCAAGGTCGCCGAACTGGCCGACCGGGCGGCACTCAAGCTGGCCCCGCACAGCTGGAGTGATGCCGTGGCAGTGGTGGCGAACGCCCACGTCGTGGCGGCGACCCCGCATGCCCTGACGGTCGAGGTCGATCAGACGGGGAACCCGCTGATCGACGCGTTACTGGCCGAGCCCCTGCGGATTCAGGAAGGGAGGCTGAACCTGGGGGACAAGCCGGGGCTGGGAATCGAGTTGAACGAGGCCGAGGTGGCCCGCCACCGCCTGGCAGACGCCACGCAGATTCCCGACGGGTGGTACTCAGACATGCTGTTCGGGGTGCAGGTCAACAACCCGGCCCCCCCCTATGCACAGCTGGGCTGAAGCGGGAGTCGCGGCTCGCTGATCGCCTGCGGGCGGCTAGTGGCGTCGGCCCGAGCCCTGCAGCATGTGAGCGCGGGCCATGGCGTCCTCGGCGTCCTGGATGCGGCCGCAGCGCTGGCAGATGACCGAGAGCTGGGTGAACGAGAAGGGGTCGTTCGGTTCCAGTTCGCAGACCTTGCGGGCGTTGGCGACCGCTTCATCGAGCCGGCCCAGCCGCTGCAGAATCACCCCCAACGCCGAGTAGGTCAACACGTGCTTGTCGTCTTGAGCCAGCACCTGGTTCAGGAGGGCGACCGCCTCTTCGAGCTTGTTCTCGCGCTTCAGTCGGTTGGCTTCGTCGTACAGTTCGGTGACCGTCGGCATGGGACGCTCGGGGGTAAAAAGCGGGAGGAAGAAAGAGGGTGAAGAGGAAAAATCATATCGGGTGCCGCCCCCCGGGCAACCCCCGCCCCAGATCCGAGAGAACAGTAGCAGGCAGAACAGTAGCAGACAGAACAGTGGCAGAGAGAAGAGGGGCAGGGAGAACAGGGGCAGGGAGAACAGGGGCAGAGAGCACAGGGGCAGAGAGCACAGGGTGTGCCCCGATTCTTTGGCGACGCGAGAGGATTCCGTGTAACGGAATCGCCCGGCAAGTCTCCCACAAAAGTTTGTCATGGCCACGCAGCTTAACCCGGGCCAGTCGGTGCCACCCCCCAATCCGCCAGCCGGCAGTCCAGGATGGTGCCACCTCAGGATGGT
>CAIUHT010000856.1 GCA_903898975.1 uncultured Planctomycetaceae bacterium | reverse complement strand
CGCTCAAGAGCGGCAGTGAGCGCCTCGGGATGGGCGGCCCCGACGAAGCCCCCGGAGGCGACGGTGCTGCCGGGAGCGATCAGGGCCACCGCTTCCTCGGCGGTGGCCAGCCGGGCCTGCAGGGGCGTGGGGCTCATTCCCGAAGACTTGGTCTAGAGCTCAACCGGTTCGTCCCCCGAGGCGATGTAACTGCGGGCGCGGAAGCTCAGCGAGATGGGAACGTACACCAGGGCGGCGAGCAACATCAGGATGGTGAAGAACCAGTAGTACTGGGCCCCCGGGAGCCTCGATCCACCGTCGGGCAGCAAGATGGCCTTGTTCACCAGGAAGGTGAGGAAGTTCCCCGCCGAGACCGAGAGCAGGTAGAGGGCCATCACGAACGATTTCACTTCCGGGGGCGATTGAGTGTACGAGTACTCGAGGCAGGTGACCGAAACCAGCACCTCACCCGCGGTCATGAGGGCGAACGCGAGGATCTGCCAGTACATCGACGGGGTGGCTCCCGCCTGGATCGCCTGCTCGATGAGCGCCGACATTCCGAACGCGATGCCGTTGAGCAGCAACCCAACCCCCACCTTGCGGAGGGGAGTGACCCGGCAGAACCGGCCGACGATTGGGTAGACGATGTAAGAGAACAGCGGGACGAAGACGAGAATCAGGAAGGGATTGATCGCCTGGATCTGCTCGGGATGAATGTCACGACCGAGCCAGCCCCAGGCTCCCTCGGGATCGACGCCGGGAAGAATCCGGCGATCGAGCTTTTCGGCCTGCAGCACCCAGGCCGAGCCCGACTGATCGTAAATCGACCAGAAGATCGCGACGAAACAGTACAGCGGGATCAGCCGGAGCAGGGCCGCCAACCCCTCCCCGGTCAGCGATCGCGCCACTCGCTCGGGCCCCTGCGCGGGAATGTGGACGAAGACGTTGCGGCCCATCCAGAATACGATTGTCGCCAGCACCATCAACAGCCCTGGCAAGCCGAAGGCGAGGTGCGGGCCCAGGCGAGCAAGTTGCACCGGATCGGCGGGGACCAGTTTGGGGAAATTCGTGGCCAGCCATCCGGGGGCCGAGTTGAGCAACCACGGCGTGATGAGCGTCGACAGAAACGCCCCCAGGTTGATGGCCAGGTAGAACCAGCCAAACACCTTTTCCAGCAGGTGCGAGTTGGACTTGCCGAACTGGTCACCCACGTGAGCCGAGACGCACGGCTTGATGCCCCCCGCCCCCACAGCGATCAAGCCCAGCCCCAGGAACAACCCGGCACGGGTATCGTCGAGGGCCAGGGCCAGGTGCCCCAGGCAGTAGACAATCGAGAGCCAGAGAATGGTGCGGTACTTGCCCCAAAACATGTCGGCGAGCAAGGCACCGAACAGTGGGAAGAAATACGCCGATGAGACAAAGAGGCTGTAATAGCTCCGCGCCTCGGGTTCAGACATGAAATTCGCCTGGCCCGCCGAATCGACCAGGAACTTGGTCATGAACGTGACCAGCACCGCCCGCATGCCGTAGTAACTGAACCGCTCGGCTGTCTCATTCCCAATGATGTAGGGGATGCCGGCGGGCATCCCGGGAGTTTCGACCGGAGCGGAGTGATAGCGGGACTGCGACATCGCGGGAACCACGCAAAAAAGGCCCGGGGAGGGTGCAAGAACTGGAGGGAACCTACCGAGGACCGATACCATCCGTCAACCGGTCCCCACGCCGCGTTCCCCAAGCCCTGCCCCAATTCCCGTGCGACTGGCCTTGGCCATCGCCCTGAGCCCTCTTTCCCAGGACGCCACCGTGCCCCACTGTGCCACCTCCCGAACTGGCTCTCCGATCGACTCCCCCCTCGCGGGCCCCCACTCGGGGCGGGGACGTCGCGGCCCGACGCTGACGGGGCTGTCAGCCTGGCGAGCCCAAGGTGCCTGGTTCGACCGGGGCCAGCGACTGACGCTGCTGGCGTCGGGAATGCTGACCTGTGTCGTGCTGGCGGCCGGCGTCGCCACCAGTCGCGTGACCTGGGCAGCCGACCCGATTCCCCTGCGCGTCGAGGTGGTGGATGCTGAGACCGGGCAGCCGCTCGCCTGCCGGGTCTACCTGACCGACGCCCAGGGTGAACCTCGCTTCGCCCGCTCGCTGGCCCCCACCGGGCGGGCGGTCGAGTACAACGTCCGCCGCTCACCCACCTCGCATGAACAGCACACCACCGTCTCGGCCGACCCGTTCGGGTTCGAGGTCTTGCCCAACTCGCGCCTGCGACTGATCTGCGAGCGGGGCAAGGAGTACCTCCCGGTCACCCGCGAACTGCAGGTCGCCGACCAGCCCGAGTCCGTCCGGGTGGAATTACGTCGCTTCGCCAACCTGCCTAAGCAGGGGTGGTATTCCGGGGACACCCATCTTCACCGTCGGCTGGACGAGTGCGGGCACCTCGCCGAGGCCGAGGACCTGCACGTGGTGTTCCCCCTGACGTACTGGGTGCGCGAGGCGTACCTGCCGGCGAACCGCGGGCCGCAGGCCGAGGGGGTGGTGCCCCAGTTGCAGCGACTGCCCGGTCCCCGCTTTGTCTGGCCGGTCAACACCGAGTACGAACTGTTCACCGTGGGGGGCAAGCCTCACACGCAGGGGGCAGTCTTCGTGCTGAATCACAAGGAGCCCCTCGACCTGGCCGCCCCGCCGGTCGCACCGATTGGCGCGGCGGCCCGCCAGGCCGGAGCCCTGCTCGATCTCGACAAGCATTCGTGGAACTGGACGGTGATGATTGTCCCGCTGATGCCTGCCGACCTGTTCGAGGTGGCCAACAACCATGTCTGGCGGACCGAGTTCCTGTTCCGCACCTGGACCATCGAGCAGGCCCCCCGGACGTGGGACCTGCCGATCCGCGACGGCGGCCTCGATGAACAGGGGTGGATCGACTGGGGGCTGAAGACGTGGTACGCGTTTCTCAACTGCGGTTTTCGCCTGCGGCCGACGGGGGGAACGGGGAGTGGCGTGCATCCCGTGCCTGCCGGCTTTGGGCGGGTGTATGTGCACACCGGCCCCGAACTCGATTACGACCGCTGGGTCGCCGGGCTGAACGCCGGCCAAAGCTTCGTCACCACCGGTCCGCTGCTGCCCGCCCGCTTCAACAACGAACTTCCCGGGCATCGCTTCGAAGGAAGGCCGGGAGAGCCAATGACCATCACGGCGGCCGGGACCGCCGAGAGCGTGGGACGACTGCGACGGATTGAAGTTGTGGTCAACGGCGAGGTGACAGAGACGCTGACACCGACGAACGAACCACTGCCCCACGGGGGGTTCCGGTCTCCGTGGCAGGCGACGGTGACGCTGCGGGAATCGAGTTGGGTGGCGGTGCGGTGCTGGGAAGAGAGTGGGGGAGAGCGGCTG
>CAIUHT010000855.1 GCA_903898975.1 uncultured Planctomycetaceae bacterium | reverse complement strand
GGCTCGCTGCAGCCTCTCGAGCAGGTACGCCCCCTTTTCGGCTGCCTGGGTGGGAAACTGTTCGCGTTCAATGATGTCGAGATTCGCCAGTGCGACCGCACACCCGGTGGGATGCGCACTGTAGGTGTAGGCATGCATCCACGGCATCGCGGCGGTGTCGAGGACCTGGGCAATCGCGTCGGAAACGCCCAGCCCCCCCATGGGGAAGTAGCCCGAGGTGATCGCCTTGGCGAAGGTGAACATGTCGGGCTCGAGACCCCAGTGCTGCAGGCCAAACATGCGCCCGGTCCGGCCAAACCCCGTGATCACTTCATCGGTCACCAGCAGCACCTGGTGCCGGTCGCAGATCTCGCGGATCCTGCCGAAGTAGTCGTCGGGCGGGGGAATCACGCCTCCCGCTCCCTGCACCGGTTCGGCCAGGAACATCGCCACCGTGTCGGCCCCCTCGCGGAGAATGGCCCGCTCCAGTTCATTGGCCGCGGCGATTCCCAGGCTCTCGCCCGGAGGAGGAACGTAGCGATACTCGTCGGGGGCGGGAATCTGCACGAAGCCCGGGACCCGGGGCTCGAACATCGGCCAATAGCTCGAGATGCCCGTGGCACTCATCGATGCCAGCGTCACCCCGTGGTAGCCCCACTGCCGCGAGATGACCTTGGTCTTTTCTGGTTTGCCCAGGGCCCGCCAGTAGTAACGGGCGGTTTTGAAGGCGGAGTCGTTCGCCTCGGCTCCGCCCGAGGTGAAGAAGAAACGGTTGATAGACGGATAAGCGAGATCGGCCAGCCGGGCGGCCAGGGCAATTGCCTGCGGATTGCTGCTGCCCGCATAGCCTGAACAGTAGGCGAGAGTCTCCATCTGCCGGGCCGCGGCATGGGCCAGTTCCCGCCGGCCATGCCCGGCCACCACGTTCCACAACCCCGAGAGCGCGTCGATGAACCGTTTGCCGTCGGCATCAAACAGCAGGGGGCCCTCGCCGCGAACCCACACGTGGCCGTGCACCTCGTGCAACCGATGGTTGTGCAGCGGATGGATCAAGTGACGCAGATCGAGGTCGAGCAGTTCCGCCTGAGTGGGCATGCGCAGGGCCGGGGGAGGAAAGGAGATCGGAGCGATGGTGCCGATCGTCAATCATTTTAGCACTGTCCCCCGGCGACGAGGGCTTGACCGCGCAAGAGAGGTAAAAACAGCGACAATCGGGCTGCACCGAGTCCTCTGTCTGTTCGGCCAACACGGGGCTTGAGCGGGAAGGCTTGCGCGCTGCTGCCTGCGCACCAAGCCGCAGTTCCGCTCTCCGAATTGACCGCGACGGAACGCTGATCCATCGACCAGGGCGCTGCCGGAACTGTGGCAGCGCACCCCGCAGCAGGCCCGCAGGACTCCTGGATTGGGGTCGAGCGGTCAACTCCCATTCGCCCCGGTGCGAGACTCCCATGGCGGGCCAAAGGCCCGGTCAGTGCAGGATCGAAGAGCGGGAACGCGACAGTTCTTCCATGAACCGCAGCGAGCGGCGCGTGCTTTCTTCGGCCTGCGGAATCAGCCCGTCGAGCAGCAGGGCGTCGGCATGCAGTTGCCGCCCGCAATCGCGGATGAACTCGTCGTTCTCGGAGTTCGCCGACAACTCGCAGAGCCGTTCGATCAGCGGAGCGTGCGGGTTCAGTTCCAGCACCCGGCGGGAGACCTCGAAGCCCTGCATGTTGGTCGCCAGCACCTTTTGCAGCTGGCTGCTCATGGTCCCCTGCTTGTTGACGAGGCAGCAGGGGCTCTCGGTCAACCGGTCCGACTCGCGCACGTCGGCGACCAGCGTGTCGAGCGCTCCGCGAAACAGTTCGACCACGCGGGTGAAGCGGGCTGGGGCGGGGGGGCGGGCCGGTTCGTCGGCGGGTTGCGACGCCTCGGGGAACTTCACATCGGCCGAGTCGATCGAGATGAGCGTCTTCCCCTCATAGGTCCCCAACTGGGTGAGGGCGAACTCATCGACCGGGTCGTCGAGGAACAGCACTTCCAGTTTCCGCCGACGGAACGCCTCGAGGTGCGGATGCCGGTCGAGGCTGTCGAGCGACGACCCGGCGAGGTAGTAGATCTGCTCCTGCCCGGGGACCGCGCGGCTGACGTAGTCGTCGAGCGAGCAGGTGCGGCGTTCGGCCCGGTCGTCGGGCAGGCTCAGCCCGGTCCCCAGCGTGTGGGTCGAGTAGAACCGCATCAGCCGGGCGATCCGTTCGCGGTTCTCAAAATCCTGCCCCATCCCGGTTCGCAGGATCGCGCCGAACTGGGTGGTGAACTTGGCGAACTTCTCGGGTGACTCGGTCGCCAGCGTCGCCAGGTGGTCGAGCACCTTGCGGGTCAACACCTTCTTCAGCTTGGGGAGCAGGCGGTGATCCTGCAGCGTCTCGCGCGAGACATTCAGCGGCAGGTCGGCCGAGTCGACCACGCCGTGCAGGAACCGCAGGTACTCGGGGAGCAGTTCCCGGCAATCGTCCTGCACCAGCACCCGCTTGGCACACAGCGACAGCCCGTGCTGCAGGTCGCCAAACCCCAGCAACTCAAAGTTGCTGGGCGGGCAGTAGAGAATCGAATGGAACTGGATGGGTGAGTCGCTCGAGAGGTGCAGGTGCCACAACGGCTGCTCGCTGCTGCGATGGGTCAGCCACTGGTAGAACGCCTGGTGCTGCTCGTCGGTCACCTGGGCCTTCGGCTCAACCCAGATCGGCTTCTGCTCGTTCAGGGGCTGGTCGGCCAGCAGGATGGGATGAGGGACGAAGGTCGAGTATCTCCGCACAATCAGCTTCAGCCGATCGGCGTTGAGAAACTCGTCCAGCCCCTCCTTCAGGTGCAGCCGGATTTCAGCCCCGCGCGACACATCCCCTTCGGCCGGGGCAATGGTGAACCGGCCCGAGCCATCCGACTCCCACCGCCAGGCTCCCTCTTCCTGGTAGCTGCGGGTCACCACTTCGACCCGGTCGGCCAGCATGAACGCCGAGTAGAAGCCAACCCCGAACTGCCCGATCAGCGACAGGTCGGGAGCTCCGTCCCCCGTGGCGGGGCGGGAGGCCAGCTTCTGGAAGAATTCCTTCGAACCGCTGTGAGCGATGGTCCCGAGGTTTTGAATCAGCTCGGCCTGGGTCAGCCCGACGCCGTTGTCACGGATGACCAGCACGCGGCCCTCTGGCTGCGGCTCGAGCACGATCTGCAGCGGGTCATCGGTCCGCAGCTCGGGCGTGGTGAGCTGAATGTGTCGCCACTTATTGAGCGAGTCGGAGGCGTTGGAAATGAGCTCGCGGAGGGCGATCTCGTTGTTCTGATACAGCGAGTGCGACAGGATGTGCAGGAGCTGCTTGATTTCCGTCTGGAACGTGAATTCCTGGGGAGTCGACATCGCGGAAACCTGAGGGCTGAGGTGGGCTGTTGACTGGTGCAAACGGGCAACGGGACTGAACCGGGACTGGCGATCTCAGGGACCAACAGGGGACCGGCCACCTGCGCCAGGCAGGCAAACCGGGCCCGAGGGAATTGTGATTCACGCGCTGCGGCGGAAGTTGTCTGTCCGCCACCCGCCTGGCCAGGGGCGAACCTGACACAACGCAAGCCATTCGTGAACCGCTCGCACCAATTCCCCCTGTGCCATGCTCATCATCGCCCCCAGGGGGGTGTGTGGGCTGGGCCGGATGAGTCACTCGCACAGCGGCCGAGCTGGCAAAACTGGCCGGTGCGTCGTCCTCACTTCGGGCAATGCAATTGGCGCGCCGAGCCGGGTCCGCTTGTTTTTCTCGAAAAAATGGAAGGGAACAGAGGCCTGGCTGCCAAAATGGCAGCTGTGGTGATGATTGGGGGGAGGGGGATTGCACGGCTGGCGGGAGGGCTCGGTGGGGCCGATAATCCGGGCAATCTCACCTGCCCACCCTCAGGTCTCGAAAGGCCCTGGCATGAGTCGGCGTAAACAACGGCCTCGTCGGAAAGTCCGTCTTCGCGCCCGGCCGGGCACGGCGCCAGGGACGCTGGTGGTCGATCCTCAATCGGAACCGTCGCGGGTCCATCTGCTGGCCTACGGCCGCGACGAAGTCCTCGAGCGCGATCTGCCTCAACTGGGCGAATTGCCGGGCCTGGTCGGGAAGTATCCCGTGGTGTGGGTCAACGTGGACGGGCTGGGAGACCTGGCGATCCTGCAGGAACTGGCCCGGATCTTCTCGCTGCACCCCTTGGCCATGGAGGATGTCGTCAACCTCCACCAGCGGGGCCCGCTTTCCGCGGCTCACGTTCAAAGATGAGTCGTTCAACCCGACTGCCAGCTTCAAGGCCCGGGGGATGACCGCGGCGGTGACCCGGGCTGCCGCGCTGGGGGTCAGG
>CAIUHT010000854.1 GCA_903898975.1 uncultured Planctomycetaceae bacterium | reverse complement strand
TGGCCCTGCTGGGGGTGCTGGTGCTGGTCTTCCTGCTTCGCGTGGCCCATCGTCGGTTCGATTGGCCCGCGAACATTGTGGAATCCACGGGGGTGCTGGTGTTGTTGCCGGCGATCCTGTCGTTGCTCGACGACCGCCGACTGCGGTTGGTCGCCCTGGCGACTGGCATTCCTGTGCTGGTCGTGGTCTTGGCCTCCAACCTCGTTCCGATGGAGGGGCTGCACCTGCCGCGGATCATCGCCCGGATCCTCTCGGCCGCCTACATGGTGCTGGTGGTCTTCGCCATTCTCCGGCGATTGGTGACGACGGTCGAGGTCACCGTGGATGACCTGGTGGGGGCCTTTGTGGGCTATCTGATGGTGGGAGTTTTGTTTGCCGAGCTCTACTGCGTGGCCCTGATGATTGAACCCCAGGCGATTTCCGCTCCGGCCGACCAGACGGTGCCTCAAGTCTCAAACGTGCTGGAATCTCTGGACACAGTCAATGACCGACACGCCGCGATCCAGCGCTGGGACCTGGCGCAGTACTTCAGTTTTGTGACTCTCACCACGGTCGGCTATGGAGATCTGCATCCCCGGACATCGCTCAGCCGGTTGTTGGCAGTGTCCGAGGCGATCACCGGGCAGTTCTACCTGGCCGTGATGGTGGCCGGGCTGGTGGGGGTGGCTGCCAGCCAGCACCAGGTGCGGCGACAGCACGACTTTGCCCGGCGGACGGGAGGCCACGCCTCCCCCAATCCGACCGGTCAGCCTCCCGCCTGAGATCGATGGGAAGGTCCCGATTGCGGACTGCACGGCAGAACGGGACGTGGCGTTGGGCCCCTGGCCCGCTGGCAATCGACCCATTGGCGCGGGGGCAACTGGCCAGGTGGGCAACTGGCGAGGGGCCAACTCAGGACAGCCCCTCGATGGTGCCGTCGTCCAGGACCCGGATGCGGTTGGCCGCCGGATGGGGGGGCAGCCCGGGGAGCGTGCTGATGTCTCCCGCCAGGGCATAGACAAATCCCGCTCCTGCCGCGAGGCGGACTTCCCGAATCGGCAGCACAAAGCCCTGAGGTCGGCCAAGCCGGCGGGGATCGTGAGACAGCGAATACTGGGTCTTGGCGATGCAGACGGGCAGCAGGCCCTGTCCCGCGCTGGTGAACTGATCCAATTGCTTTCGTGCGACAGGGTCGAGCTGGATTCCGTCGGCTCCATAGAGCCGGGTAGCCACCCGGCGCAGTTTCTCGTCGAGCGGGACCGAGGGCTCGTAGAGGGGCTGGAACCGGGACGGAGTGTCGGCCAAGGCGACCACCTGGCGCGCGAGTTCGAGCCCACCGGCTCCACCGTTGGCGAATACGGAAACGGGGGCGGCCCCCTCGGCACCACATTCGCGGGCGAGCTGTAACAGCAGCTCGATTTCGGCCGGTGTGTCTTCGGGAAACTGGTTGACCGCAACAATCACCGGCAGTTGGAAGGCGTGCAGCAGGTCGAGGTGGGCCTGGAGGTTGGCGAGCCCCGCCCGCAGGGCCGCTTCGTTCGGTTGCAGCAGGCCCGGTGGCAGGGGTTGGCCCGGGCGGACATCGAACTGACCACTGTGCAGCTTCAGTGCCCGCAGGGTGCAGACCAGGACTTCCACTCTCGGGACGAGTCCGCTGGCGGGGCATTTGATGTGCAGCAGTTTCTCGGCTCCGCAGTCGGCCCCGAAGCCGCTTTCGGTGACAACAAAGTCGGCCAGCCGACTGGCGGCGAGATCGGCCACGACCGATGAGTTTCCGTGTGCGATGTTGGCGAATGGACCGGCATGCACCAGGGCGGGTGTCCCCTCGCAGGTCTGGACGAGATTGGGACGCAGGGCATCTTTGAGCAGGGCCAGCAGGGCGTCGGTCACCCCCAGGTCGGCAGGAGTCACCGGGCGCCGGTCGGGGGTCTGTCCGACGACGATGCGGGCGAGACGGGACCGGCAGTCGGCGAGGTCGCGGCAGAGCGCCAGGATCGCCATGACCTCGGAGGCCGCTGTCAGGTCAAAGCCGGTTTCACGCACAGTCGCCTGGGGCCAGTGGCCGAGTCCCGTCACCACCTGTGCCAGTCCCTTGTCGCTGCAGTCGATGACCCGCCGCCACGTGATGGCCTCGGGGGCGAGCGGGGGGGCGTGGCCCCGGCGCGAGTGGTTCTCGACGAGGGCTGCGAGGAGATTGTGCGCCGCCGCGACAGCGTGCAGGTCTCCCGTGAAATGCAGGTTGATGTCGGTGGCGGGTTCGAGGGTCGACCGGCCTCCCCCGGCACCTCCCCCCTTGATGCCGAATACGGGGGCCAGCGAAGGTTGCCGCAACGTGGCGATGGCCCGCTGTCCAAGGCGATTGAGGGCCATCGACAGGCCGATGGTGACGACGGTCTTGCCTTCCCCGAGCGGTGTCGGATTGATGGCGGTGACGCCGATGAGGCGTCCCTGCGGGTGGTGTTGCCACCGGCTCGCACTGTCGAGGGGGAGCTTGGCCTGGTACCAGCCCCGGGGTTCCCAGTCAGCGGGGGCCAGGCCGAGCTGGCTGGCCAGTTGGTCGATTTTCAGCAGGGGAGGCATGGCAATCAGCCGGTGGAGCGCTGGGCTGAAGGGGACAGTCGTAGGCCGCGGCGGGAGGCACGGGTGGGCCGGAAGGGGCGAAAATACCAGATTGCGGTCCGGGAGGGTGCCGATTGGGAAGACTGATCGGGGTTGTGCGGGCGCACACAGGGCCTGCCTGGCGGTGAATCGCCATGGAAATCGGGGGGAACACGGGACAATCCCCGTTTCGAACGCTAAGATTTGGAGATGGGTTTACGCCGGAGCAATGTGGCGTGAAGAGTCATTTTTGGTGTTGGAAGCGTGGGGATGACGAGCGAACTTCCGGAACCACTGCACGTCCTGGCCGTCGGGGCACATCCTGATGACGTCGAGATTGCGATTGGAGGGACGCTGGCCCGGCTGGTGCGGCAGGGGTACCGGGTGGGAATGGTTGACCTCACCGATGGCGAGCCGACCCCCGGCAGTCCTGGCCCCGAGGTCCGACTGCAGGAGGCGGCGACGGCGGCACGCATCCTGGGGGTGCAGGTCCGCGAGACACTGGACCTTCCCAATCGCCGGTTGTTTGACACTCATGAAGCCCGGCTTGCCCTGGGCAGGGTGATCCGGCGGCATCGGCCCCGGATTGTCATCGGCCTGGCGACCAAGACCCCCCTGGCGTCTCCCGATCATCAGCAGGCGGTCCAGCTGACCGATGCGGCGATTTTTTATTCCCGGTTGAGCAAGTGGGACGAACAGTTCGACGGGCTGCCGGTCCACATGGTCCAGAAACAGTTGTGGTACCCGCTGGGGTTTGCCTCGCT
>CAIUHT010000853.1 GCA_903898975.1 uncultured Planctomycetaceae bacterium | reverse complement strand
GGGAAAACGGCGGCGGAGGATGCGGGGAAGGAGCCCGGGTGAGGACCCCCACTCTCACCCAAGGTGAACCGCCCAAGGTGGCGCGGGAAACGCCGGGACTTTGTCCCGGAAGTCGATGGCACAGTCCTGTAGAAAGCAGCTCTCAACGTGGCCAAGCAGAAGTACAAGGGGTTGGTGATCGTTGAATCGCCCGCGAAGGCGAAGAAGATCAACAGCTATCTCGGCCGCGACTACAAGGTGCTGGCCAGCATGGGGCACGTCCGCGACCTCCCCGAAAGTGCCGCCGAGATTCCCGCCGAAATCAAGAAACTCCCCTGGGCCCGCCTCGGGGTCAACGTCGATGCCGGGTTCGACCCCCTGTATGTCGTCCCCGCCAAGAAAAAGAAGCTGATCAGCGAACTCAAATCGGCCCTCAAGGAGTCCGACGAACTCATCCTCGCGACCGACGAAGACCGCGAAGGCGAAAGCATTGGCTGGCACCTCGCCGAGGTCCTGCAGCCCAAGGTCCCGGTCAAGCGCATGGTCTTCTCCGAAATCACCCGCGAGGCGATCCAGCAGGCCATCCGCAACCCCCGCGAGCTTGACTACAACCTCGTCTCGGCCCAGGAGACCCGCCGGGTCCTCGACCGCCTCTACGGCTACACCCTCTCCCCCCTGCTCTGGAAAAAGGTCGCCCCCAAGCTCTCCGCCGGTCGGGTGCAGTCGGTGGCGGTCCGGCTCATTGTCTTGCGCGAGCTCGAACGGCGGGCCTTCCGCCCCGCCACCTGGTGGGACCTCAAGGTCCGCCTCAAAACCCCCCGCGGCGCCGAATTCGAAGCCGAACTGACCACCGTCAAGGGCCAGCGCATCGCCCAGGGCCGCGACTTCGACGAGACCACCGGCCGTCTCAAAGCGGAATCGGGCGCGGGCAGCGATGTGCTGCTGCTCGACGAAGCGACCGTCACCACCCTCCGCGACCGCCTCCAGGAACTCCCCCCCCGCCCCGCCCCCCCCGCCTGGCACGTGGCCCGGGTCGAGGAACGCGAGCAGACCCGCCGGCCCTACCCCCCCTTCACCACCCGCACCCTGCAGCAGGAGTCGAACCGCAAACTGGGGATGTCGGCCCGCGAGACAATGCAGGTCGCCCAGCGACTCTATGAAGAGGGGAAGATCACCTACATGCGAACCGACTCGGTCTCGCTGTCGAACGAGGCGGTCGGGGCCGCCCGGAAGTGCATCTCCGAACGCTATGGCGACGCCTACCTCAGCCCGCAGGTCCGCGTGTTCGAAAACCGCAGCAAGGGCGCCCAAGAGGCCCACGAGGCGATCCGCCCCGCCGGGACCGAGATGCAGACCGGCGAGGAACTGGGGCTGTCGGGCCGCGAACTCCAGCTGTACAGCCTCATCTGGAAGCGGACCATGGCCTGCCAGATGGCCGATGCCCGCCTGCGGTTCCGCACGGTCACCGTCGGCGCGGCCGATGCCGAGTTCCGCGCCACCGGCCGGCAGGTCGAGTTCGCCGGGTTCTTCCGCGCCTACGTTGAAGGAGTCGACGATCCCGCCGCCGCCCTCGATGACCAGGAGCAAAACCTCCCCGCCCTGGCGGTCAACGATCCGCTCGACTGTCTCGGCCTCGACTCGGTCGATCACCAGACCCAGCCCCCCGCCCGGTTCACCGAGGCGACGCTGATCCGCGCGCTCGAAGCCGACGGCATTGGCCGCCCCAGCACCTACGCCTCTATCATTGGCACCATTCAAGACCGCGGGTACGTCGTCAAGCAGTCGAACCAGCTGCGGCCCACCTTCACCGCCCTCGCGGTCACCCGCCTCCTCGAGCGGAATTTCCCCCGCCTCGTCGATGAGCAGTTCACCGCCAGCATGGAACAGACGCTCGACGACATCGCCACCGGCGAAGCCAAGTCGACCCCCTACCTCCGCGAGTTCTTCCAGGGCGAACTCGGCCTCGAGCACCAGGTCAAGGCCCAGGAAGCCAACATCGACCCCCGCGAGGCCTGCACCGTTGACCTCGAAGGGCTCTCCTCCCGCGTTCGCATCGGCAAGTTCGGCCCCTACCTGGTCAAAGAGGCCGAGGGCGCCAACCTCACCGCCTCGCTCCCGGTTGACCTCGCCCCCGCCGACATCACCGACGCCCTCGCCGACGAACTGCTCAAGCAGAAACAGCAGGGTCCCCGCTCGCTCGGCACCCATCCCGTTGAGCTTCTCCCCATCTACGCCCTGCTGGGACCGTTCGGCCCCTACCTGCAACTCGGTGACGCCGTCGAGGGAGCCCCCAAGCCCAAGCGGGTCTCCCTCCCCCGCGGAACCAACCCCGAGTCGGTCACCATCGAACAGGCGATCGAACTGCTCAAGCTCCCCCGCCTCGTCGGCACGCACCCCGAGACCGGGAACCCGGTCACCGCGGGCATCGGCCGCTTCGGCCCCTACGTCTTCCACGAAGGAACCGGCTTCAAGTCGCTCCCCAAGGGGCACGATGTCCTCACCATCGACCTCCCCACCTCGGTCGAGCTGCTCAAGCAGAAACGGATGCGCGGCAACGCGACTCCCCTCAAGGAACTCGGCAATCACCCCGCCGATGCCCAGCCCGTCCAGGTCTTCGATGGCAAGTACGGCCAGTACGTGAAGCACGGCGATGTGAACGCCACGCTCCCCAAGGAGACCAACCTCGACACCCTCACGCTCGAGGAGGTTCTGCCCCTGCTGGCCGAACGCGCCGCAGCCACCAGGAAGAAGGGCCGCTCGGGGGGCAAAACCAGCGCCAAGGCGGTCGCCCGCAAGGTCCCTGCGAAAAAATCGACCGCCGCCACCGACTCAGCGGCGACCACGACGAAGTCGGCCAAAAAAGCCCCGGCGAAAAAGGCCTCGACAAAGTCGGCCGGCGTGAAGTCGGCGGCGAAAAAGAGCGCGAAGAAATCCGCCGCCCCCTCCCCCCGTCGCCCCGCCACACCCCCCGAAGCCCCCATCGACCCCGACACCCTGCCGTTCTAAACCGGCGGTGCCAAGCCGGCCGTATCAAGCCGGCCGTACGACGGCAGCCAGTCGGTCTGCACGAGCGACCTGCGCCAATCGACCGGCTTAACACGTCAGACCGGCTCGCCCCTGGTCGAGTCGTCCATTCGCCCATGCCGGCGCACGCCCCGGTGGCCCCGCCGCTCGGGACCTTTTGGCGACCCACTTGGCGTACTGTTCGCACCCTGGGCGCACCGCCGGCGGTTGCTGCGAACTGTCCCGCTCGTCCACCGGTCGCTCTCCGCTGATCGACCCGAGGGTGGGGCTTGTTCGTCCGTCGACAACACCTCGCGTCCCGCCATCCGCTCTGCAAGACACGGAGCTCGGCTCACGCGCTCGCGGGCCGCTACCACACTTCTTCCAAAACGCGCAGCAAGACGTCGGGTTCGACCGGCACCGGGTTTCCCGACAGGCTGTTGCCCCGCGATTGTCGCGCCAACTCGGGCAGCCGCTCGCGCGCCACCCCCAGTTCCCGCAGTCGCCGGGGAATGCCCAGTTCGCTCAGCAGCGACTCCACCGCCTGCACTCCCGCCTCGGCCGCCGCGCTGGGTGACTCGTGCCCGCGCCCACTCAGCCACTCCCCCAACTGGGCAAAATCTTCCGGCCGATGCGGCCGGTTGAACCGCATCGCCACTGGCAACAGCACCGCGCACGCCAGTCCGTGGGGCACCCCCGCTTCAATTCCCAGCGCCGCCGCCACCCCGTGTGCCAGCCCCAATCCGGAATTCGCCAACGCCATCCCCGACAGCAACGCCGCTCGGGCGAGCGTCTCTCGCGATGGCAGGTGCCCCGGCTCCCGATACGCTCGCGACAGCGCCGGCACCGCCCCGGGCAGCCCTGTCGCCACCAGCGAACGCGTGATGGGCGTCGCCCGGCACGACACATAGCTCTCGACCAGCTGGGTAATCGCGTCGAGCCCCGTCGTCGCGGTCACTGTCGCCGGCAACCACAGCGTCAACTCGGGATCGACCACCACCAGCCTCGGCAACAGCTTCTCGCTGCGCAGGCTCTTCTTGAATGGGGGCGACAGCGAAGACAACACCGCGTTGCGGGTCGCCTCGGCCCCCGTCCCCGCCGTCGTGGGCACGGCGACCAGGGGGAGCGTCTCCCGCGTCAGCCGACGCCCCGTCCCCACCCCCTCCAGAAACTCCACAATGTCGCCCGCTTCCGGATGCGCCAGCCGGGCCGCCACCCCCTTCGCCAGATCAATCGCCGACCCGCCCCCCACCGCCAGCAGGCAGTCCCCCGCCCCCGGCCCATGCCCGGCAATCCGCTCGGCGCAGCGGTTCACATCTTCGACCTGCGGTTCACGCGTCTGGCAGTCAATCACCACCGCCCCCACCCCCGCCTCGGTCAACCGCTCCAGGATCCGCCCCAACTGCCCCGTCCGCTCGAGAGCCCGCGAGCCGGTCAACACAAACGCCCGCTGCGCAAACGCGGCAATCAGCCCGCCCAACTCCGCCACGCGCCCACTGCCAAACACAACCTGGCGCGGAAACGTCAGTTCAAAGTTCACCTCGACCTCCCCACTCAAGTCCAACCACCCCACTCGCACCTCGCGAAACGCCTCACGTGCCAATCGCCCAGGTCGCCTTCACGGCCCCACTCGTGGCTGCACTTCGCGGCCCCACCTCGTGGCCGGTTGAGCTTATCGCAACCACGGTCACCTGTCTGGCCTCTCCCCACCCCGCCCCCGCAGAGGCCAGCTACCAGCCTTCTGGTCGGTTCCCGCAGCAGTCGGCGATGCGCCCCGTCTGCTGGTCCAACAACACCGCCCGCTGCCCGTCGGCCTTTCCCCGTCCCTTTTTGCACTCGCGGGCGGTATGTTGAACGTCTCGCCCGGCTGGCGTCGGCGGAACTGGCAGCGACGGGAATCAGGCTTCACAACTCACGGGTGTGACCATGCGGCGGCTTCTGGGTGTGCTCTGTCTGTGCGGCTGCTGGTGCGCCTGCCTCCCCCTCCCGGCCGACGACGCCCCCACCGCCTCGCCCCCCAACGCCTCCCCCCCGCCCGCCGGTGCAGACCCAGACGCCGCTCCCCCCGGCACCCCGCCCCGCCGCCGCCCTGGCCCCGGCCCCGATGGCCTCACCCGCGACCTGGTGCTGCGCGACGACGACGACGCCCCCCTCCCCGCCGAGGCGGTTCTTGCCGCCCTCGAACGCACTCCCACCATCGAGTTCCAGCAGACCCCCCTCCGCGACGCACTGCGTCAACTCGCCGACTGGGGCGAGTTCAACCTGTTCCTCGAGGAACCCCAACCCGCCACCGGCCCCAATCCACAGCCCAACCCGTTCGCTCGACCGGTCACGGGCCGGTTTGCCAAGGCGTCGCTCGAAGCGGTCCTCGAAGAACTGCTGCTGCCCGGCCAACTCGACTGGCACCTCCGCCACGACTGCCTGTGGGTGGCCCCCACCAGCAGTGTCGCCCAGTACCGCTTCACCCGGGTCTACGACGCGTCCGCCATTCTTCGGCGGGGTGTCACCTCGCTGGAACTTGTGCGGACCGTCACCCAGGCCCTCGACCCCCGCGCCGATCCCGGCCGCGCTGTCGCTGGCAGTGGCTCGGTCTTGCTGGTTCGCGGCTCACAGAACACCCAGCGCGAAGTCGCCGGCCTGCTCGATGAACTCGAAGACCTCGCCCACGAGGCTGAAGACCAACCCGCCAAACAGGCCCCGCCCCAAGTCCGCGCCCCGCTCAGACCACGCGTATTCCCCATCCACCGCATCACCGCTCATCAAGTCTCCCAGAATCCAGCCAACTCCCTGCCAGCCACCAGGGGTCGTCGCTCCGCTGAACATGCCCCTTCAGCCAGGTTCCCACGCGCCATCATTCGAACGGCGACCCTCGTCGCGCCTCCCCGCACGCGACCAGTCGCCGCCCCCCCACAAGACGAACCGCTCGACCCTGAAGAGACCACTGCCGCCCGCTGGCTGACCGCGCTCGACGAACGCGACGACTACGACCTCCCCCCTCGCCCGCTCCAGCAGCAGGTCGCCGAACTGATTGACCCCAGCCAGATTCCCGTCGTCTTCGATCTCCCCCGGCTTCAAGCCGAAGGGCGCGGCGAGGCACTCTCCCAACCGCACCCCCTGCGTCTCAAGAACGCTCGCCTCGAGTCGGCGCTGGGCGTGCTGCTCGAACCCGCCGGCCTGGCGTGGATCATTCATCTCGATCGCGTCTGGATCACCACCCGGCAACGGGCCGCGGAAGAGCGGGAACTCAAAGCCTACGACGTCGCCAATCTCCTCGACGCCGGGCACGAACTCGACGAGTTGGCCCCCGCGGTCGGAGCCATGCTCCCCCCACAGGCCACTCCCCCACTCCCGGCGAATGACGCCGCCCCGGCGAATGCCCCCCTCCCAGCGGGCAACTCCGTCCCAGCCAGGCCCGCCCCTCTCCCCG
>CAIUHT010000852.1 GCA_903898975.1 uncultured Planctomycetaceae bacterium | reverse complement strand
TGCGAGCCCCACCTGGTCGGGGACAATGTGTCTGACATCACCATTCATCATTGTTTCTATACCCACGTGCATTCCCGGGTCCCGTGGTTGACCTCGGGCAACCCGGGGGCCCGGATCGAATTCAGCAACAACCTCGTTTACAACTTCCGCAAGTATCCCACGATGATCGACGCCCCGAAAGGGACGGGGATTTTTGTCGGGAATCTGTATCTGCCCGGAGTGAACACGCATGGCGATGAGAGCGGCCGCATTCGACCTCCGATCGCCGGGACCGGGGGGTTTACTGGGTATTTTCGCGATAACCTGGCCCTCAGCGGGCGGGGGCACGACAACCGGCGGCCCGACGGAGGCAGTTTTTCCGGGAAAGACCAGCATGTGATGCGCGGACGTCCCGTTCCGGTCACGGGGAGTCGCCCGCGGAAATCCGATCCCGAGACCAACATCATGGGCTCGTCGTCACAGATCGGGCCCGTCCCCGGTGTGTTTGAGGCGACCGAGACCCCTCCCCCCGGCTTTCCCCCGGTGAAATACACCCCGGTGGAGGGGCTGATCGCCGAGCTGCTGAGCGATTTCGGCGTGATGCCGCATGATAAGACAGATCAGCGCCTCATTGCCGAGGTGCTCGAGCGCCGAGGCTCCTGGAAGCTGTTGCCTCCCAGCGATGGCAACGAGAGTTACGGTCGCGCACCCCCTGATCTCGATCGCGATGGCATGGCCGACGAATGGGAAAGCGCGCACGGGGGCGACCTGCAGCCCAACGGTCACGAACTCCACCCCGAATACGACAACATCGAACTTTATCTCGAGCACTGCGTGCAGCAGCGCCGGCAGCGGCGACAGCCGGTCAGCATTCCCGCCGAGGCGTGGCCAATCGCCCCCTGAATCTCGACCAGCCTCGGCACGACCCGGGCCCCGCAAGTGACCGTCCCGAGGGGTGGCGGGACAGGGAACTCGTCCGTACGGAATCCACTGCCACAGTTGGCGGGCTGGATGCCCGAGCCTCCGGTATCGCAGGAGCTTGCGGCAGCGCCGGGGACCCACGGCAGGCCTGAAGGCCAGTGGACCCCGGAGACCACTGCGCCGCAGGGACAGCACTCATGCCGACGACCCCCGGCCGCTACTCTTGCGGCGGCAGTTGAGTGGCTCGCAGGCGTTCGGCGGTTCCGCGCACCACCGCCGCGTCCAGTTCGCGCGCGGTGATGGTCTTGAAGATCGACCCCAGCGTCTCCGCCAAAATGTCGGCGGACTCCACCACCTTGCAGCCCCGCAGGCGGGCTTCCTCGGCGAAGGGACCCGCACACGACATCTGCGTCAGGTCGACGACGTGCATGTGGGGCCGCAGAAATGCCGGGTTGAGCTTGAGCCCCTCCCCACGGGCCAGTCCCGTCGCCGGGTCGACACGCTGGGCCTCGGTCAGGATCACCACATCGCACAACGTGTCGTACAGTTGAGCCGCCGGCACATACCGCGCTCCGCTGACCTGGGCGAACTGCCGGGCCTCGTCATCGTCGGCTCCCGTGACGCTCACCAGCCCCTTCCGGCGTTGCACGCCCTGCGCCAGGCTGCGGGCCAGGCCCCCGGTCCCCACGATCAGCGTGTTCCGCTTGTCGAGGGGCCGATCTTCAGGGGTCTGCGCCCCGAGGCTGGCTTCCAGCCGGCGGAGCACGCTCTTCCACCCCAGGTTCAGGGCGTGCCAGCCATCGGACTGGCGGACCAGCAGGTCGGCATACTGGGCCTTCTTGGCCGACTCATCGATCACGCTGGCCAGGTTGAGGGCCCGCTCGCCCAGGGCCGGATTGCAGACCAGCACGTTCAGGTGCAGCTGCTCAAGCATCTGCGGGAGCTTGTCGGAGATGCCCAGTTCCAGTGGCAGGCAGCGGACATTCAACTGGTGCGCGGCGAAACTGGTGTTGAGGGCCCCCAGCACCACCTGCTCATCCAGGCCAAAGCCGGCCACCGCGACCAGCTTTGTCTGCGGTCCAATGGCCCGCCAGTGATACTGCTCGGCGAACTCCGTGATGGTCTGCTGCCCCGGGTAGGCCTCGAGTCCCCGTTCGAGGGCGGCGTAAACCCACGGCGCACCGTACTTCAGCCCCAGCAGGGAGAACATCACCCCCGACTGCCCCAACCCCATCCCCACGACCGGGAGATCGCGTTTCCGCGAGACCGCGGCCAGCAGCGGCCACGCCGCATCGAGCGTCGGGGTGGGGGCGGTGAACTTGACCACGTCGGCGTGCACGGCGCGGGCCTGCTCGATGAGCGCTTCGACACCCGTCAGCGGCTTCTCGAGCGAGGTGAAACTGATGACCCGCCTGGTCGCGCCAAACCGCGGGATCTTCCCCGCGATGTCGAGTTCCAGTTCGACATACGCCGGCCCCGCGATGATCGCCGTCCGCAACTGCAGCAGCCGGTCTTCTTCGCTGTCGGTCCAGTGCCCGCCATCCGAGCGGCGCCGGCACGAGACCAGGATCGGCTTGTCGATCCCCTCGAGCATTTCCTTGAGGTCGGGTTCCTTCCCCAGTCGATCCAGCCGGAATTCAATCAGGTCGCACTGGGGGGCGGCATTGAACAGGTCAACC
>CAIUHT010000851.1 GCA_903898975.1 uncultured Planctomycetaceae bacterium | reverse complement strand
GGGATCCGCAGCGACCGGACCTTGTCTTTCAGCAGCCCCGCGTCGCGGGTCGGTTCGGTGGTGGTGCTCAAGGCAGTTCACCTGAGAAAAAAAGGGGGCGGAATTGGCCCGGCGAGAGACGGACGGGGAGCGCGAATGGCCCCCAGTGCATCCTGAGTATAGACCTCTCCGCGAGGGGGAGGCCACGGAATTCCGGGTCATGCATTGTCTCAGTCCCGGGAAGCCAACCCGCCGGGCCGTTAAAACCGGCATTGACCCGCCCGCGGTTTCGGAAGAACTTACTCCGCCTCGCCGCTCTTTCCTGGGCTGCGTGTCATTTGTTCACATTCTCTCTCGCCCCAGCTCGGTACCACGCATGGATGCGGAAGCGTCTTCACAGCCCCGGCAGGAGGGCCAACGGGCCAGCCTGCCCCGGCCCACGCTTCGCCACTGGGTCGAGTACCTGGGCTTTCGCACGTTCGTCGCCCTGATCGAGGCGTTGCCCCGCGAGGCGTGCGATGCCCTGGCGACCGGGGTGGCGTGGATCATTCAGCATCTGTTGCCCCGCCGGCTGACGCGGTACGAAGTCGCTCGCGAGAACTTGCGGCTCGCCCTGGGCGACCACCTGGGGCAGGCCGAGATCGACCGGATCATCTTCCAGATGTGGGTCCATCTGCTCCGGATGGTGGGCGAGATTGTGCTGTTGCCACGCAAGCTGCACGTCTCGAACCTGACCGAGACAATTGAGTTTCGGAACAAGGCGGGGGTCTTGCGGGCCTTTTCGTCGGGCCGGCCAGTGCTGCTGCTGTCGGGACATTATGGCAATTGGGAGATGGCGGTCTCGGTCTTCGGGCTGTTCGGCTTCCCGATGGGGCTGGTGGCCCGCGATCTCGACAATCCCCTGTTGCACCGCTGGTTCCAGCGCTTCCGCCGGGGGACCGGGCATGTGCAGATTGGCAAAAAAGGGGGCAGTGGCGAGATGGTCACGCAGCTCGAACGGCGGGGCTTTCTGGCGCTGCTGGGTGACCAGGATGCCGGGGGCTCGGGGCTGTTTGTCGATTTCTTCGGCCGGCCCGCTTCGACGTTCAAATCGGTCGGCCTGTTGGCGCTGGAGTACGAGGCGCTGGTCTGCGTGGGGTATGCCCGCCGGCTGGCTGGGCGGACTGCGACTGGATTTCCACGGTTTGAACTGGGGTGCGAAGAGGTGATTGACCCCCGGGAGTGCGTCTCGAGCGACCCGCTCCGCGAACTGACGCAGCGGTACACCTCGGCCCTCGAGCGGGTGATCCGGCGCGCCCCCGAGCAGTACTTCTGGGTGCACCGCCGCTGGAAAAGCGTGCCCCGCACCCGCGAATCGCGAGAGGCCCGCAAGCTTCGCAAAGCCGGCTGAGTGAGCGAGGCAACCTGCCAGGCCATGTGCACTGTCGGGCATCGCACGCCGCTGCGGGCACAAGTGTTGTGAGACCCCGAGGGGCGCCGGCTCGGCCGGCTCGGTTTGCCCAGTCGGTTGACGCGCGTCAGAATGTCGCAGGCTGTCGGCTCCAATCGGACAGTCAGCCGCAGGCTGCCGAACTGGCGGCTCAATAGCGGGCTCAGGGTCGTTGGTCGATCGACGTTCACCGATTCGATCGCCATGGCGATTTCTGCGAGGAAGATTGCTGCAAGGGCGATCGGTCTTCAGGGAGTCGGGATCCGCGGTCACCGGCTCGCGTGACGGTGGGCTGCGTCCTTTTGAGCCGCGGAGTCTGTGCGGTGCGTTTTTGTGCGGTGCGTTCTGGAGAGGTTCGTTCTGATGACAGCGTCTGTGCGAGTGGCGTCGGTCGCCGAGATTCCCGTGGGATCGGCCCTCGAGGTGGTGGCGTTTGACCGCGTGGTGGCGATCTATCACACCGAGCAGGGATTCTTCGCCCTCGATGGGGTCTGCCCGCATGCCGGGGGCCCCCTGGCGCAGGGACAGGTGCTCGACGGGGAGGTCGCCTGCCCCTGGCACGGCTGGCGTTATGAACTGGCCACGGGCCGAAACTGCGTCAACCCGGCGATCCAGGCCCGCAGTTTCGCCGTGCGGGTCGAAGGGGATGACGTGCTGCTCGACCCCCCAGCCGGCTGAAACCTCGTCCAGGGTCTGCAGGCTGCCGCCGCAAGCTCTCGACTTCAAGCGG
>CAIUHT010000850.1 GCA_903898975.1 uncultured Planctomycetaceae bacterium | reverse complement strand
ATTCTCGATTTTATCGTCTACCTTGAATTGGAAGACGGTGATAATCTAGCGGACTTGAGAACCGCCTTCGGCTCTGCGGAGCCGCCGCGGCGATTGCAACTCGCAGGAGTGTCGTTTGCCACAGAGACCTTCGAAACCGTGCTTCCACAGGAGCCGCGGAAAGCAGCTCTTGGAAGACTAAAGCAAACCTCGATTCGTAAAACGCTTCCAATTTCCGATGGTGAAGCAGAACGACGTCTCAAACTTGTGACGGAACTTGATCAGCCTGTATTGCTCGACAGCCAGTCTGCCGAGGGACTGGCTGTCCTGTTTAGATCACTTTCGCGATTAGAGCAGCGTCATTTGCCAAAACCATCCCTGCTCCGCACTCAGTTACCGTTAGTTGCGAAGGATCTCGAATTGCTCTCCAATTACTCGATACTCCCTGCTTATGCGACGGATGAGTGCCTGTTCGATCCGCGACTTTCACAAGTCCAACTTGATGAAGAGGAGTCATCACTCGGTCCACTGCACCAGTTAGCATTATCTCGAGACATTCAACCGCTGCTCTTCACTCGGCAGTCAATCTCACCGCGGACACCGATGACGCTCTGGCATTCCGCAGTGAATCGGATGGCCCCCGACGGTCGAGTCATCAATCCGGGGCAACGCATCTCAGTGGGACAGGCCCTGAGAGCAATGACTTTGCTGCCAGCGCAGTTTAGCAAGCGTGAGGACCGGGTGGGGCAACTACTTCCAGGACTACAGGCCGATTTTGTCATTCTGGATCGCAATCCTTATAGTATAGTCCCAACTCGCATCAATCGAATTCAAGTGCTTGAAACCTTCAAGGCAGGGCGAAGGCTGCATCCGGAATAGTGCTCCGCGAACCGTCGTCAATTGGTTGGCCTCGCGGTTTAGACAAAATTCTTAAAAATCCCCGGCCTAGATAAGTAGCCCCCGATTCCCTCTCGGATGTCCTCGAGATTCTTGCCTTGAACTCACACTGCTATCTCGAAAACCAAGGAGGATTCAAAGATTTTAAATTCTGAATGGGATGACTCTGAAACTCTGTCTCGGCGCTGTTGTTGAAGTCTTTTCTTCAGGGATGCAGGAGCCAATTTTGGAAATTCGAAATTGAATCAAGCGGAGGCTACTGTTGCACCAGCCACTTGAGAATCGCGTTCGGTGGAGAGACAATCCCGGCGTCCGGAGAGGGTGGTCAGTGTGGGCCACCCTATCCAGTGTCTTCCTCTTCTGCCCCCAAGTCTCGATCATGCTGCTTGACGCACTATCTAACCGCGCCCGCTATCACGCCCTCCACCCCGGCTTTGAAGCCGCCTTTGAATTCCTGAGTCGAGCCCCGCTGGCCTCCATGGCGGCCGGGCGTCACGAGATCGATGGACAGCGGCTGTTCGTTATGCTGAATGTCGGTCAGGGGCTCGGCCGTGACGGGGCTAAAGCAGAGGCTCACAAGAGCTACATCGATATCCAGCTGACGATTGCGGGAGCTGAGGTGATCGGCTGGAGTCCTCTTGCCGAATGCAGGGAAATCCTCGCTCCTTATGACGCTGAAAAGGACTTCGGGCTGTTCTCTGAACATCCTAAGGTCTGGTGCCCGGTCCCGCCTGATATCTTTGCGATATTCTTTCCTGAGGATGTCCACTCCCCGATGGCAGCAGCGCCGGAGACCACACTCCGGAAAGCCGTCGTCAAGGTCGCAGTTGATTGGCGTTGATTGTCCTCCCATCGGATTGTCGAGCGGACACCTGCTGCCGAGCCCAATCGCAGACTGTCCCCTGAGGCTTTGCCTGTTGTCCTGATGACGCTGTAATTGCGGCCCCATCGCCGCTCCACTCTGTGCCTAAGGAGACACTCGATGCCACTCCCCATGAAAACGCTCAAGGAGGTTTCAGCAGAACTGGGAATTCCCGAAGCCGAAATCCGGACCATGATGCAGCTGCAGAAAATTCGCGGCGTCATGCGACGAGGGCAACTTATGTTTGCCCCGGATGAAATCGCGCGGATCAAGCGGCAGCGAAAGACCCTGCCCGAGTCAGCTCGGGATGCCCCCCCTCCGCCCCCTCCGCCGAAACCGTCGATTCCCAAGGCCCCGCCTCCTCCCACACGGGTTCCGCCACGTCCTCCCAGGACACTTCCTACAAGGCCGACGGACCTGTGATCGGTGCACAACCGCTGGACGGGACTCGTATCACCGATCACGACACAACCCGAGAGTGCCGTGCTTGCTGATCGTGATGGGCCGGCCAGCAGGTGGCTCGGTCTGTTAACGGGCAGTTGAATGGCGGATGAGAGACTTTTGATGGACGGCTGGCAGCGTGCGAGGCCGATCGCCACCGCGAGCCCGGGCCGTTGTCTCTGGGAGGTCGGGCGGGCCGTTCGGCAGACCAATTGTGCAGCAGATCTTCGTGGAGGCTCCTGTCTTGCGTGGATGCTGTGCTCGAGGTCCTAAGCGGTCCAGAGCTGAATGCCAGTGAGCAATCGGGACTCCTGCCACTTTTTAATCGGGGTGGCTGAATTGACGTCGGAGGCCGCCCTTGAAACGATCAACTTGGCTGGTGCCTCTACGGAGAAGGAACTTTTTCCAGGGCATCCCCGTCTCTTTGCTACCCCGCGGGTCTCCCCCGTAAACACTGATCTGTTGGCCCGGCCCTGAGATTGTTAGAGGGCTGGAAGGAATCTTGACGGCAAGGCTTGAGACCTCATGCGCTATTCCTCCCTCTGGTTGCTCCCCGTCGCCATCTGTTGGGGCTGGGGCCTCGGGGTTTCGCCCCTGTTTGGACAACCCCCCTTGCCCGCTGACCGCCGTCAGAAGGCGAGGGAAGATCTGCAACAGGGAAATTTTCGCGACGCCTACCGGGCGTTTCAGATCCTGGTGAACGATCCAGAAATCGCCCCGGCCGAGCTGCGGGGGGATCTGCAGGGAGCCATTCAGGCGGCGACCCAGCTGGGTGATCTGAAGGAACTCGATGTGCTGCTGGAGAGCGCCGCCCAGCGGCATGAGGGGCGGTGGCGATCGCTTGCGGTGATCGCCGAGTCGTGGGGGAGTCTTCCCCACTTTGGGTTCATGATTGCGGGGGAGTTTCAGCGTGGCCACCATCGTGGGGGAGGCGAGTTTCGCAGTGCCGAGGGGCGCGACCGGGGGCGGGCACTGCAGTTGTTTGACCGTGCACGGAAACTCTCCGGGGATGATACCGATCGGGCGGCGGTGGGGCGGATGCTGCTGAGCTACGCGCAGACGCTGGTGGCGAGGGCTGGTGGCACAGAGGCATGGAAACTCCAGCAACTGACCGACCTCGAGTCTCTACCCGACTACGAGTCCGGGGGAGGCTTTCACCGGGGGTGGATGACCCCGGCAACCACCCCGGGAGGCGCCCCGGTCACCCGGGATGGGAAACCGGTCTACCACGCTCTGCCAGCCAACTGGGGGGCGGCGGTCTCGGATGGCGAGCGGTGGCGGTGGTTGCTGGCCGAGGCGGCCCGGTTGGATCCGACGGCACAGACCGAAGTGGGACTGACCTGGGCCCTGTTCCTGCAGGAGCAGTTCGGGGTCCAGACACTGGCGAGCGGGGGCTTCCGCCCGCTACCTGTCGCGCCAGACCAGGGTGAGGATCCACCGGCGGAAGAGCCATTCACTTCGGGGCCCTTCGCCCTCGCCTCCCTGGACGACCGAGAGACACTGGCGCGGCTGGCGACTGGTGTTCGACGATGGGAACTTCCCGACGAATACAACTATGTGCGGCTGTTGAAGCAGTTGGCGGCTCGGGAGCCGACGGCGCGGGACGCGTTCACCCAACGGGCTCGGGAAAACCTGTGTCGAGAGTACGAGTTAAGACGCCAATTCCCCCGCGCGGCGGAGCAATGGAAGCTGGCGATCGCCGAGTATGGTCCGGGTGCCAATGACCATCGCCAAAAGAGCCTGGCGCAGATCACGGGGAACTGGGGACAGTTCGAGGCCGGGAAGGTGCAGGCGGCTGGGCCGGGGACGACCCTGCGTTATCGCTTTCGAAATGGGAGACGGGTCGATTTTGAGGCCCGTCCGATTGACGTGGCTCGAATGCTGCAGCAGGTCAAGCTTTACCTGAAGGGGCACCCCAAGGACGTCGACTGGCAGCAGTTGAACCTGCAAGACCTGGGATACCGCGTGGTGACGCAGGAAGGGACCGAGCTGCTGGGGGCTCCCGTGGCCAATTGGAGCCTCGACCTAGCCCCTGCCGAGGGGCATGTAGACCAGGAGGTGACGGTCGCCACGCCCCTGCAGAAAGCGGGTGCCTACCTGGTGACGGGCCGACTGGCCGATGGGAATGTTAGCCGGATCGTGGTCTGGCTGGCCGACCTGGCGCTGGTGAAGAAACCGCTAGAGAATCGGCAGTGGTACTACGTGGCCGACGCACGGACCGGCGCCCCGGTCGAGGACGAGAAGGTCACGGTGGAATTCTTTGGGTGGCAGGCGGTTCAAGCGGCACCGAACCAGCCCGGGTTCCAGGTGGTGACGCAGAATAAGGCGTTCTTCGCGTCAGCACGGGGCGATGTGGCACTCGGCGAGAAAGACCTGCCGGGACAGTTCCAATGGCTGGCGATTGCCACGACCCCCAAGGGGAGGCTGGCTTACCTCGGATTCTCAGGGCTGTGGTTCGCCCCCAGCCAGGACCCAACGTTTGACCAGGTCCGGGCGCTGACGCTGACCGATCGCCCGGTCTATCGCCCGTCACAGAAAGTGCACTTCAAGTCCTGGGTTCAGCGGGCCCGTTACGATCAGCCGGATATCGCCGAGTTCGCGAAGCGTCCGTTCGAAGTCGTGTTGCGAGATCCGCAGGGGAACGAGGCGCTGAGGCAGAAGTTGACCGCCGATGAATTTGGCGGGGTGGCGGGCGAGCATGAACTGCCGGGGGGGGCGCCGCTGGGGCTCTGGCACCTGCAGATCCTGGCGGAGACTGGCCAACCTGCGGGAGACGGCTTTTTCCGAGTCGAGGAATACAAGAAGCCCGAGTACGAGGTGGAAATCGACGCACCGACCAAGCCAGTGCGGCTGGGGGAACCGATTGAGGCCAAGATCCGCGCACGGTACCTGGTGGGTGGGGGCGTGGCGGGGGCCCATGTGCGTTTCAAGGTTATTCGAACCGCGAGCGAGCAGGCGTTCTATCCGCCGGGACCGTGGGACTGGCTTTATGGTCCGGGTTATGGCTGCCTGGCGAGTGAGGCGACGTGGTACCCCGGATATCGGGAATGGGGAGCGTCGCGCCCGGCGCCGCCGTGGTGGCCCCGACCGGTTCCTATCCCGGAAGTAGTACTCGACGGCGAGGCTGTGCTGGATGGCCAGGGGGAATTGGTCGTGCCGATTGAGACAAGCGACGCCAAGGAGCAGCACGGGAAGAGTGATCATCGCTACCAGATCGCGGCCGAAGTGACCGATGGGTCCCGTCGCACAATCGTGGGTGAGGGTTCGGTGCTGGCGGCGCGGAACGCGTTTGATGTGCAGGCCTGGCTGGATCGCGGGTTCTACGACACGGGCGACACCATCAACGCCACCCTAATGTCGCGGACTCCGGCGGGAGCACCGGTTGCGGGAAGGGGTGAGCTGACCCTGCTGCGGGTGACTTACGTACCGACCGAGCCCCGCCCCCGGGAAGAGCCGGTGCGGAGCTGGGAACTGGAGACCAGCGAGAACGGAATGGCGGAGCAGCGGATCGCGGCATCGGAGCCGGGACAGTATCGACTGCGATTTCGGCTGACCGACACCACGGGAACGACGCGCGAGGGAGCGGTGCTGTTTGTGGTGCGCGGGGAGAAATTCGATGCCCGCGAATTTCGTTTCAACGACCTGGAGCTGCTGACCGACCAGCGGGAATACGCGGTGGGCCAGAAAGTCCGGCTGATGATCAACACCAATCGCGTGAACGCGACAGTGCTTCTGTTTGTCCGGGCCGCGAATGGCATCTGTCCCCCACCCCGGCTGATCAGGGTGCCGGGCAAGAGCACGGTGGAGGAGATTGAGGTCGCACCGGGAGACATGCCGAACTTTTTTGTCGAGGCATTGACGATCTCGCAGGGGCAGGTTCATACCGTTGTTCGAGAGGTGTTTGTTCCGCCCGAGAAGCGGGTGTTGAATGTAGAGGTGAAGGCCGAGGCGACCGACTTGCGTCCCGGAGAGCGGGCCAAACTGCTGGTCAGGCTGACCGACCTGGCTGGGCGTCCGTTTGTGGGCTCGACCGTGCTGAGCGTCTACGACCGGGCTCTGGACCTGGTTGCCGGCGACCAGGCGATTCCCGACATCCGGACCTTCTTCTGGAATCACCGCCGGTCGCACCAGCCCCAGTTTGAGTCGAATCTCATGGGCCGGTTCACGAACCTGCTGGAGCCCGGAGCAGAGGGGATGCGCCTGCTGGGACTGAACGGAGGCGAGTTGCTCGGCCTGAATGGGATGATGCCGATGATGGGGGGTATCGCGGGAGGTGGCCCCGGGGGGGGCGAAGCCGCCCCGATGATGGCGGATGGCGCCCCGATGGCCCGGGGGATGGGGGCCCCAGCGATGGCGGTAGCTGCGGCCGGACCAGCAGGAGAACCCGGAGCCCTGGCGGCTCCCGTGGTGCGGAAGCAGTTTGCCGACCTCGCCTACTGGACCGCAGCGCTAACGACCGACGCCGACGGGACGGCCCGGGTCGAGTTTCCGATGCCCGAGAACCTGACCGGGTGGAAGGTCCGCGTGTGGGGACTTGGTCGAGGGACCCGGGTTGGCGAGGGGTCGACGGAACTGGTCACGCGGAAGCAGTTGATGGTGCGCCTGCAGGCCCCCCGGTTCTTTGTGGAGAAGGATATAGTGGTGTTGTCGGCGATCGTCCACAACGACCTGCCTGAAGCGAAGCAGGTCCAGGTGTCGCTGGAAACCGTTGGCGAGACACTCGACAAGGCCACCGAGCCGGTCCGCCAGGTCATGATTCCAGCCGGGGGGGAGCAGCGGATCGACTGGCGGGTCGCCGTGCTGCGCGAGGGGCAGGCTACTGTGAGGATGCTGGCCCGGGCGGATGTCGAGGCGGACGGCATGGAGCAGACGTTTCCTGTGCTGATCCATGGTGCGCCCCAGCAGCAGGCCGCCAGTGGCGTGCTGCGTCCGCAGGCTGAGTCGGCGCAGGTGCGACTGCGGGTCCCGGCCGAGCGGCGCGTGAACGACTCCCGGCTTGAAGTTCGGGTCTCGCCAACCCTGGCCGGCGCGATGGTGGACGCCCTACCGTTTCTCTCTGCGTATCCGCATGGCTGCACCGAGCAGACGCTGAACCGCTTTCTGCCCACGGTTGTTACCCGCAACATCCTGCGGGATATGGGGCTGGACCTTGAGCAGATTGGCCGCAAGCGAGCCAACCTGAACCCGCAGGAACTGGGGGACCCGAAAGTCCGGGCGTTCGAGTGGCAGCGGTCGCTGCGGAACCCGGTCTATGATGCCGCAGAGGTGGCGCGGATGGTTGAATCGGGCGTGCAGGCGCTGACCGACATGCAGTTGTCGGACGGGGGTTGGGGCTGGTTCAGTGGCTTTGGCGAAGTGAGTTCCCCGCACACCACCGCCGTGGTGGTTCATGGGCTGCAACAGGCGGCGCGACACGACGTGGCCCTGATTCCGGGGATGCTTGAGCGGGGGGTGGACTGGTTGAATCGCAATCAGCAGCGGCAGATCGAACTGCTGGTTGAAGGCGAAAACACGCAGACAACGAAGCCCCACAAGCGTTCGGCCGATGATCTTGACGCCCTGATCTTCCTGGTGCTGTCGGATGCCGATCGGGTGAATCCGAAGATGCGTGAGTACCTGCTGAGGGACCGGGTTCAGCTGTCGGTGTACGCCAAGGCGCTGCTGGGCCTGGCCCTGCATGCCCAGGACCGGAATGCCGAGCTGGCCGAGGTCCTTAAAAATATTGAACAGTTCCTCGTGGAGGACGCTGAGAACCAGACCGCCTGGCTGCAGTTGCCCGAGGGCACAGCGTGGTGGTACTGGCACGGCGGTGAACTGGAGGCGAACACGTGGTATCTCAAGCTGTTGGCGCGGACGGACCCGCAGTCGCCCAAAACGGCGGGCCTGGTCAAGTACCTGCTGAACAACCGAAAGCACGGTACCTACTGGAACAGCACCCGCGACACGGCTTACGCCATCGAGGCCCTCTCGGACTACCTGCGGGCCAGCGGGGAAAACCGGCCGAACCAGACCATCGAGATCTGGTTTGATGGCCAGCCGGTGAAGTCGATCGAGGTCACCCCCGAGAACCTGTTCGACATCGACAACAGCTGGGGGCTTCAGGGCGATGCGGTCGAAGCGGGTGACCACACGGTTGAGATCAAGCGCCGGGGAGGGGGGCCGGTCTACTTCAATACCTATCTCTCAACTTTTACACTCGAAGACCAGATCGGGAAGGCGGGCCTGGAACTGCGGGTCAGCCGCCAGTACTACAAGTTGACTGACCCGGCGGCGAAGACTGCTGTCGCGGGCGATCGTGGCCAGGTGGTTGAGCAGCGGGTGGTCAAGTACGAGCGGACGAAGCTGCAGGATCTTGACGAACTGGTTTCGGGTGATCTAGTGGAGGTCGAACTCGAGATCGAGAGCAAGAACGACTACGAATACCTGCTGTTCACCGATCCCAAGGGGGCGGGATTCGAGCCAGTGGAACTGCGGTCGGGTTACCTGGGCAATCCGCTGGGGGCTTACACCGAGTTCCGCGACCAGCACGTGCAGTTCTACATCCGGCAGCTGCCACGGGGAAAACACAGTCTCTCATACCGGATGCGGGCTCAGATTCCTGGGCGTTTCTCGGCTCTGCCCACCCAGGCGAGCGCGATGTACGCTCCGGAATTGCGTGGCAACTCGGATGAGGTCCGACTCAAGATTGTCGATCGCCCTTAACATGATGGCAGTTCGATTGACGAACACTGGCGGCCCTCATTTGTGGCGTATTGCAGCTCGTTGGTTGAGCGATCACAGCGACCATCATTGTCCCCCAACGATCACCCACGAACCCCCTTTCAGGATTCCTTTCTGCACCTGGCAACAGCGACGCAGCATGTTTCTGCCTGCGATTCCATTCAATCAGCCGATCTTTGGAGTTCAGCAGGGCGACTTTGCCCTCGGTCCCGCGCATCGGAAGTACTGAAGCGGTCGATTCCAGCATGGCAGCCAATTCAGCCGGTGCGGCACTGATCGGGGTGACCGCATCGCCTGATGATCTGGTCTTCTTCAACGCCCGACCCGCTGTAACCGCGGCCAATCTCGCCCTGGTCAGTCGGCACGATCGACAGCAGTAGTGTTTCTCGTGGTGCGGCGCCCAATGCCGCTCCGATACAGCAACACCAAGAACGCCGGAACGAGGAGAGGACGCACAACAAACGTGTCCAGCAGGACACCGAACGCGAGAGCGAATCCCAGCTGCTTCAGTCCAACAAGAGTGCCGGCGAACAGTGACAGGAACGTCCCCGCCATGATGAT
>CAIUHT010000849.1 GCA_903898975.1 uncultured Planctomycetaceae bacterium | reverse complement strand
GTTCGACGACCAGGGGCTGGCGATCTCGCTCGAGGAGAAGCCCGCCCGGCCGAGGTCGAACTACGCCGTCACTGGACTCTACTTCTACGACCACCAGGTGGTGAGAATTGCCGAGGGGTTGAAGCCTTCGGCCCGGGGGGAGCGGGAGATCACCGACGTCAATCGGCACTACCTGGCGCAGCGGCAGTTGAACGTGGAGCACCTGGGACGGGGGTTCGCCTGGCTCGATACGGGAACGCCCCAGTCACTGCTGCAGGCGAGTTCCTTTGTCGAAACGGTCGAATCGCGGCAAGGGCTGAAGATTGCCTGTCTCGAGGAGGTGGCCTTTCGGATGGGGTTCATCACGCTCGCGCAGCTGCGGGCCCTGGGGGCGGCGATGAACAATGACTACGGGCGATACCTGCTCGAGTTGCCGATGAGCTGAGGACTGGTGGCCTCGGGCCAGATCGCATCTCTGAACGCTGGGTCCGAGCGACCCCGTGAACTGACACTGTGAACTGACCCCGTGAATTGGCCCCGCGAACTGCCCTGTGAACTGGTCCCGTCGGGTGTGGCTGCGTCGGGTGTGATTCCGTCAAGCGTGATCCTTTCTTCCGCATGAGTGCCGACTGTGGAATTTTTGCCGACACCACTCCCGGGCTGTTACGTGATTGAGCCGCGGGTTTTCGCGGACGATCGCGGCTTCTTCCTTGAGACCTATCACGCCGAGAAATTCCGGAACGTGGGGATCGACCTGCCGTTCGTGCAGGACAATCATTCGCATTCCAGGCGGAACGTGGTGCGGGGGCTGCACTACCAGGTGCGGCGTCCCCAGGGGAAGCTGGTGCGGGTGGTGCAGGGAGAGATTTTCGACGTGGCGGTGGACCTGCGGTCGACCTCGCCCACCCATGGGGAATGGTTCGGGATTCGCCTCAGTGCCGAGCGGAGGAACCAGTTGTATGTGCCACCGGGGCTGGCGCATGGATTCTGCGTGCTCTCGGAGACGGCAGATGTCGTTTACAAGTGCACCGACCTGTATGTCCCCGAGGACGAGCGGACAATTCTCTGGAACGACCCCGAGCTGGGAATCCTGTGGCCGCTGGGGGGACCGCCGATCGTCTCGGCCCGGGATGCCCGGGCAAGTTCCTTCCGCGAGTCTCAGCAGTGAGCCGCCCAGCCGTTGGGGGCCAGCGGGTACGGGCCACCAGGGACGGGACTGGCAGTGAGGGACTGGCAGCGCGGGACTGGCGGTCGGTGAGGGGCGCGCGGTGCGGGAAGGCGTTGTCAGGTTCGACCGGCGGACGTACGATGCCCAGCCCCAGGCCGGTTCACCCAGCTGGTCGGTGGTGGCAGGAGTTTGACGGGAGAGGCTCGATCTCCCCGCGTGCGTATCGAGGCCCGGTGCCGCGTTGTGCCCCGGTGAGCTGTTGCGAATTGTTCCGCCCGACCTCGGGCCCACTTCAGACTCCAGGGGGCGCTCATGATTGAGAACCTGAAAGTTGTGGTCGTCATGCCGGCGTACAACGCCGCGCAGACCCTGCAGGCGACCATCGATGAAATCCCCCGGGATGTGGTCGATGAACTGCTGCTGGTCGATGATGGCAGCCGGGATGAGACGGCGGTGCTGTCGTCCGACCTGGGGATCGTCACCTTCAGGCACGACGGAAACTATGGCTACGGGCGGAACCAGAAGACCTGTTACCGGGAGGCGCTGAAACGCGGGGCCGACATCGTGGTGATGCTGCACCCCGACTACCAGTACACCCCCCGGCTGGTGCGGGCGATGGCGTCGATGATTTCGTCGGGGCAATACGACGTGGTGCTGGCGTCGCGGATCCTGGGGGTCGGCGCACTGCAGGGGGGGATGCCGCTGTACAAGTACATCGCCAACCGCGGCCTGACGTTCGTGCAGAACCTGCTGCATGGTCACAAGCTGTCGGAATACCACACGGGTTATCGGGCCTTTTCGCGGCAGGTGCTCGAGTCGCTCCCGCTGCTGGCCAACTCGGACGATTTCGTATTCGACAACCAGATGATCGCGCAGGCGATGTACGCGGGGTTTCGCATCGGTGAAATCTCGTGCCCTACGAAATACTTTCCCGAGGCGTCGTCGATCAATTTCCGCCGCAGCTGCATCTATGGCTTCGGGGTGCTGTGGACCGCCCTGCGCTACCGGCTGCAGAAATGGGGCCTCGCGCGGTTCGACTTTCTGTCGCTCGAACCAGCCACCAAGGGAGTGACCAGCCCGACCGGGGCGTATTACGAACAGGTCGCCAAGCCCCCCTCCCGGTAATTGGAGGGAGTCGACCCACACCGACCCGGCAACGCGATCGCCGTGATGACCAGGCTGCCTGCGTGCACAGCCTGTTCAGCAACCGGGCTGTTACCCAACACGACTGTTGGCCAACACGGCTGTTAGCCAACACGACTTTTGCCCAACGCGATTGTTGCTCATTGTGGCGGTTGGGTGAACGAACTGCCCGGACGCCGGACCGCCCAGACGCCGGACTGCCCAGCCGCCGGACTGCCCAGCCGCCGGACTGCCCAGCCGCCGAACTGTTGACCCGCCGGACTTTCAGCACTCGAGACGGATTGACCCGCTGCGGTGCACACACTTGGGGGAACCGCGTTGCGGTCTCAGGCGGTGGTCTCGAGTGACTGCTGGGCGGTTCGCAAGACGGCGACACTGCGCTCGAGGCCGGCCGCCTCGTCGGCGGAAAGTCGCTGGGGGAGCGACGTCAGCACCCCCTGGCGACAGAGCAGGCGGGGGACGGAATACGTCACCCCGGCAAAGGGACCGCTCGATTCATCAAGACAGCAGACGGTCTGAACCGCCCGCTGGTCGTGCAGAATGATGTCAACCAGGCGGGCCACCGCGCTGCCAATGCCGTAATAAGTCGCCCCCTTCCCCTCGATAATCTCGTAGGCGGCCCGGCGGACGCGCTGGTCGATCGACGCCCGGTCGGCGTCGCTGAGCGGCAGCCCCTGCACGCGCGAGAATTCTTCGAGGGGCATGCCGGCGATGGTGCAGCTCGACCACGCCAGCACCTCGCTGTCACCATGTTCGCCCAGCACATATCCGTGCACGTGGTGGGGGTCGACCCCGAAGTGCCGGCCTACCAGCGCCCGCAGCCGGGCGGTGTCGAGCATGGTCCCCGAACCAATCACCCGGGTCGCGGGCAAACCAGCCTGCCGGGCCACCCGGCAGGCGAGGTGCGTCATGATGTCGACCGGGTTCGAGACCACCAGCAACACGCACTCGGGGGCGTGACGCAGAATCTGGGGGACCACTTCGGCCAGCACCTCCGCGTTCCGCTGCAGCAGTTGCAGCCGGGTTTCGCCCGGCTTCTGCGGCACTCCCGCGGCGAGGACCACGACGCCGGCCCCGGCGAGATCGGGGTAGTCGCCCGCCCGGACTTCGAGCGGATGGGCGAAAGGGACGGCGTGATGAATGTCGTTTGCCTCGGCCCGGGCTCGCGCGCTGTGCTTGTCGACCAGCACGACTTCGCGTCCGACACCGTTCATCACCAGCGCGAAGGCCGATGCCGAGCCCACCATCCCGCAGCCGACAATTCCCGTCTTCATCACGCACCCATCGTTGTTGGTTGCACCACACCCTCGCACCGGTCACGAGCCACACGGGAGACGACACAGGTGTTGCTGGCCAGGTCACCACGCAGGGACTCGAACACCTCAACCCTGCGTGCGGCGCTGGCGATACTGTTCCCACGACCGACCGAGGGAGTCGTAGAGTTCGACCACATGCTGGCAGGCCATGTAAACGCGGGCGGCGACTGCCGAGCGGGGGTAGAAGCTGGTGATGAAGTCGAGGCAGAACTCGGCGGGACTGTGGGAAATGACGACCGAGTTGGCATAGCTGCCCGCGAGCAGTTCGTCGGGGAGCTTGAGCTGGTCGTAGACGTCCGAGATGGGGGGCATGGGCGGGGGGGCCGGAGGCGCCTCGCCCGGGCTGGGATGCGACAGGGGGAAGGGGGTTGGTTCCGACTGGCCTGCCGAGCCACCAGTTCCCCCACCTCCCGAACCTCCCGGGCCGGGATTGTCGGAAAGGGGAGTCGCCCCGGGCCCGTCACCGCGCGGAGCGTCGTGAGGGGCGTGGGGAGCGTCGTGGCGAGCGGTCCCTTCCTGGGGCGGGGTCCGGCCTGGGGGTTGAGGCATGCGGGGCAGGGGGCCGAACGCGGCGGTGTACTTGGCGAAGTTGTCCTGCATTGCGGCGAGGAAGAGCGGGACCACCGTGGGGGGGAGGATCACGCGGGCGGCGACCCGGCGGGGCATCGCCAGGCTTTGCAGAAAGTCGATGACGAAGTCATGCGGCCCGTGCATCACGATGGTGCCGGTGCTGAACACCCCGAGCCCGACCTTCTCTGGCACGCGGGCGGTGGCGGGGTGGTGTTGGACTTCCTGGTGGTAGGTCGGTCCGCGGTCGGGATGTTCGGGTTCACTCATCGTGGTAAAAGCCTGCAAGAACAGGAACTGGTGACAGGAAGAAACGGTTGGCGGAAGATTGCCAGGTCAACGGGGAGCCGACAGCTGGCCTGAGGGAGTTTGCGCCGGTGGTTGGCTGTCGGTCCCCTCGTCGGGGATTCCGGGGGCGGGGGGAGGCTCGCGGGCCGGTCGCCGCTTGGCCGATCTGGCTTTCTTTAACGCAGTGGATGCAGAACCTGGTGTCGGCGGATTCGACGACGGAGAACCAGCGTTTTCGTGGTCGGCAGAGTCGCCCGCGGCCGCTGTCGCCTGATTGGCCCCCGATTTGGGGGCCGCCGATTTCAGCCGAGGGCGGGTGGCAGCGGGTTCGTCGTCGGTGGCATCGTCAGCCGGCATGGTCTTGGGAGAGGCTGCTTCTGAAGCCGCATCCGGCGGGGACGATTCGTCGCTGTCGGACGGGCTGCCGGCGTCTTGAGCGAGCTTGAACTCGACGTTGACGAAGCCCGAGTTGTTGGCCAGTTCGGTCCAGCGGTCCTGGCAGCGAAGGTAAAGCCGTCCCGCGGTGGGGGCGGTGAATTGCCCCGTGCTGCCCAACTCGAAGGGCTCGCCCAGCTGGTAGCGGTCCCCTTCCCCCAGCAGCATCACCCCCAGCAGTCGACCACGTCCGCCGGGGCCCCCGTCGGCCGTGACCGGGTCGCCCTCCTGGCCCAGCTTCCATTCGCCGGTGCAGGAATAACTGAGCTGGTCGCCTGCCCGCAGGGTGAGTCGCGAGGGCTGCCAGCCGCGGCCAGCCTCGACCCGGGCCTTGGTGTTCGAGCGGGCGGAGGGAGTCTTGAATTTGGCCTGCCAGTTCCACGCCGTCAGGTCGACCCGCAGACCGGCGTCGAGCTGTTTCAGGAACTCCCGATACTCGAATTCGATTTCGGGGAGCAGGCTGCCATAGACGTTGTCGAAGCCGGTGCGCTGCCCGGTCAGCAGGGCGACCCCCAGGGGGCGGAACCGCGGGGAGTAATTCGGGTTGTTCGCCAGCAGGTGGCACAGGGCCCAGCGCCAGGCGTAGTTCTTCCAGGAATCGCCCGACTTCTGTTCGCCATGCACAATCTCATCGACCGGCACCAGGGGCGATTCGCGGAGATAGCGGATGACCGGTGGGCTGGCGAGCACGGCCCGGTCGTCCCCTCGCCAGTACTGACCCATCTCGGCCATCCCCTCGGCGTACCAGACCGGTCCCACCCGGCCGAAGGTCTGCACACAGTAGGCGTGGACCAGTTCGTGCTGCGGGGTCCCCCGGTCGGCGACGGCGTAGACGCGAGCCTTGGCGACGAAGCTGGTGCCATCGGTGCGGGTCTGCCCGATGGTCACCCCCCCGCCTGATTCGACGTGGGCCAATCCCTCGCCCGCCAGAACCCCTCGCGGCCACTTGGACAGATCGGAGATGACATACATCTCGAAGACGCCCGAGGCGGCGCGACCCCAGTACTTGCCAATCAGCACCAACTCGGACTCGAGCCGTTCGATCAACTCTTCGGCTGCCTCGCGATCGAGGTCGGTGTGCAGTTCGATCTGCCGGGAGGTGTAGACGCCAATCGGGCCCGAGACATCGGCGCTGATGCCGGTGGTCGATTTGCCGGTCGAAGATTTTCCGGTGGACGATTTCGCGGGGCGTCCGCGAGTGGTGGTGGCCGCCCCGGGCTTGGCCGAGTTGTTCCCAGACCGCGCCTGGTTCGGTGCGGTCCCCCTGGGTGTGGCGGCCGGTTTGGGTCTGGTC
>CAIUHT010000848.1 GCA_903898975.1 uncultured Planctomycetaceae bacterium | reverse complement strand
GCTCTGCTGAATCCGTTGGTGTTCAGGATCTACTCGAGAGGCTGCTCGCCACGCGCTAAGAGTCACCTCGTAGCCAACTCCAGCCCGTCGGCTGGCGGGTTGCGCTCACAGCCCCGGGTGACGGCACGCGCCCTGGTGCCGGGCTGCCGCATTCCTCGCCCGCAGGTCACTCCGGCCTGCCCCCCCCGCTCCATCACTAGGCTCGCCCGATCCAGCTCAATCCCCTGCACCGACGCCCCGTGCGTGTCCCGCAATACCTCCAGCAACCGCCCGTCTCCGCAGCCCAGGTCCAGCACCCGGCTCCCGGGCGGAATCTGCGCCACAATGTGCTCGTCCGTCAGCGTCTGCAGAGGATCGGAGAGCGAACAGCGACCGGTCGGCCGCGACACTGGTGTCCCCGTTATCGCTGGCCTCCCGGGCAGACCACGCCCCGCTTTGCTCCACGCAGCACACGACCTGCGTGGTCGTGATCCCGCGCCTCCCAGTACGGCTTCCTCATGTGGTCACCCGCGTCGCAGCCCCGCGGCGTCGGAAAAAGGGGACAGAGAGAAAAACCAGAATGACCCCTTTTTTCTGATGGGTGTCCCCTATTTTGGTGGGTCCAGCTCTTCGAGGTAGGCCCGCTGCAGGCGTTTCAGGGTCTTGCCGATCTGCGAGACCAGCTTCCGGGTCGCTTCCCTGTCGCCGTCCTGAACTTCGTGTTCCAGCAGCTCCAGCTGGTCCCGCAGCAGGCGGGCTCGCGCTCGCTGGTATTCGGGCAGTTCCCCTCGCCGAAGGTAGACCCCCACCTCCAGCTTCCGCGTCCAGTCGTCCAGAATCTCGATCCACCGCTCACAGTGCTCCACCTCGCCCGCAAGCGCCGAGCCGAGGGCCTCCCCCTTCGCCACGTAGATCTCCTCAAAGACCTCCGCGGGTGCCGGGTAGTACGCGTAGCACCCCACCACGCTGAAGGCGAACAGCCCCAGCAGCAGCGCCGCCCCCACCGTCGCGGGCGAGACCACCCGGTCAAATCGCCCCAAGGCCCGCTCGACAGGCACCGGCCGCTCCAGCCACGCCTCCACGTCGAACCAGCGCCGCCCACCCCGCAACACGCAACCCAGCAGGCACAGCCCCGCCAGCCCTTTCAAACTGGTCAGCTCGAAGAACTGCGCGTTCTGCCGCAACCGCTCCCGGGTCTGCGCCACCAGGTCGACACTGCCCGGCTGAAATGCCTGGCAATACCCGTCGAACGCATGCGTGTGATCGGCCAGGTCGGTCCCGCGAGGAAACAGGGGCCGCTCGATCCCGTATGACAGCACCAGCACCACTGTCAGCAGCAACCCCAAAAAGCCCACCGTCCGCTTCACTCCATACGTGGTGAGCATCCAGGCCACCGTCCCCAGGTTCATCCCCGCCCCCAGCACCAGCAGCACAAACGCCGCTCCCACCGAATTACCGTGCTGGAACATCATGCCCAGCTGACTCATCGCCAGCATCGGCGTGGCATACGCGGGCAGGGCCACGGCGGTCATCACCAGTGGTGCCAGCGGACGGTCGTGGTTCGCGCTCCGCTGTAACGCCCCCGGGGGGAGCGCCGCGGCCAGCAGCCCCACTCCCAGCACCCCAATGGCCACCAGCCCCAGCGACCAGTCACTGCAGTCACGGGCCATCGCCGTCACCAGCGAGCCAATCCGCCTCAGGCCGTAGGGGACCCCCGGCGCCGGTGGGTCGGGCTGCGCAGTCCCCGGGAACCACCAGTCCCATACCGCTCCCACCAGCGTCACCAGCACCAGGGTACAGAGTGCGAATGCCAGGATGGTGAGGGGGGCCGACAGCGTCAGCCCGTACAGCAGCGACAGCGGATTGAACAGCGGCGCTGCCAGGGCAAACGCCAGGATTGTCCCCCCCGGCAACCCGGCCCGCCGCAGTTCCCTGATCACTGGCAAGGCTCCCAGCGAACAGACCGGCAGCAGCATCCCCAACAGCCAGCCCAGCACCAGGCCGCGCCAGCCCCCGCCACCAAACAGCCGGCGGGTGTTCTCGGGCCCAAAAAACCGCCGCAACACCGCCGCCACCACCACCCCACACAGCAGGAAGGGTGCCGCCTGCAACACCGCTTCGGCCATCCGCAACACCATGCTGAACACAATCTCCACGCCCATGCCTGCTCCCCTTGCCCCCGCCCCTGTCGATCAGTCGGGCTTCCCACCCGCTGGTGCCCACCAGTCTGCCATTCCCCCACCCGCCTCAGCATCCGCACGCACGCTCTGCTCGCTACTCCCGGCCTGCTCCGCTCGCCTCCTCCCCTGGTGGTGGATCTTCACGCACGCGCGGTGCCAATTCCTCCAGTTGCTCCAGGCGCTCTCGGAACGGCGACTCCAGGCCTCCCTCGGGAACTCCCCCACCGCTCTCAGCCAGCGCTCGCCGATAGTCGCCCAGCAGGCTCAGCGAATGCCGCTGAATCTCTTCCCAGTCGCGACGCCGGATGTCGGAATCGAGCGCCAGATCGGGCAGCCACTCCAGGATCTCGGCCAATTCCTGCACTTGTGTCCGCAGCCCCTCGTCCCCTGCCCTGGCTGTGGACCGATCCAGTTCCCCTACCCGCCGACGGACCTGTGCCAGCCCCTCCGCAAATGTCCCTGGCCGGTGCGGTGGAACATGATGCTCGAGATGTTCGGGCGCGGTCGCGGTGGCCGTTTCCGACGGCGCCCCACACCCCGCAGTCAGCAGACTCACAACCAGTCCCCAGGCCATTCCCCGCCGCAGCCCCAGCCAGCAGTCACCTCTCTTTGCGGCCCTGGTCCTCATGCTCGCACCTCCACCCGGGCCCCGGTCGCAATTGGTACGGCGGTCTGGTCGAGCAGTTCCTCAATCACCGGCAGCGCCTGTTCGGCATCACACACCAGCCGCACCGACAGCACCGGGACCGCCACCGCCTGCACGTCGTCGGGGGTTACGAACCACCGCCCCTGCACCACCGCCCGCGCCTGGGCGGCCCGCTGCCAGATCAACAGCCCCCGCGGCGACAGACCCAGCGCGATCCGGGGGTGAACCCGACTCGCGGTCGCCAGCCGCACGAGGTACTCCCGCACCGCCGGGACCACCTCGAGCTGCGCGGTCATATGCTGCAAGCGCAGCAACTCGAGGGGCGACAGCACCGGCAGCGGTGTCTCCCCCGGGCAGTCGTCGTGCGTCAGCGCATCGGCCAGCATCTGCAGCTCTTCTTCCGGAGCGGGATAGCCAATGCTCAGCTTCATCGAAAAGCGGTCGAGCTGCGCCTCGGGAAGCGGGTATGTGCCGTGCTGCTCGGTCGGATTCTGCGTCGCAATCACCAGGAACTCGCGCGACAGTTCGTATCGCACGGCATCCACCGTCACCTGCCGCTCGGCCATCGCCTCCAGCAGGGCG
>CAIUHT010000847.1 GCA_903898975.1 uncultured Planctomycetaceae bacterium | reverse complement strand
CATTGAACGACTTCTGCAGCGCCTCCCGGACTGTTGGAGGAAGATGTCCCCAGACGTCGTTCGCGTCGCTTCTCCGCTTGGTCGCCTCTTCCGACTTTGGCGGCACCTGATCGTGCCGTTCTTCACCCCCCGTGGGATTTTGAGCCGCCTGCGACTCACCGGGCGCCTGATCTTGAGTACCCGGCTTGGCGTTCGCAGGCCGCGGACGGGCCTGGGCCAATCGCTGCTGAAGGCCCTCCTGGCGTTGTCGCCGCTGAGCGGCTGCCGCGCCCCGCGACCGGGATCGCCCGCGTGCTCGAGCATTCCGCCCGCCGCCTTGCGCTTGCCCTTGCTGCCGTTGCTGACCCTGCTGTCCCTGCTGACCCTGCTGTTGCTGTTTTCCGCCACTTTGCTGCTCTGAACTCGAAGAGGAGGAAGTTGGGGGAGGTTGCTGCAGGAGTTTCAGAATCTCCTCCAGTCGATTGGCCGCCCGAGACTGCGATTTGCGAGTGCCATCCCCGGTGTCCTCCGCTTTTAACCGCTCTTGTGCCGACCGCATGTCTTCGAGGGCCTGATCGAACTCCTCAAAGGCCTGATCCAGCGGTGAGCCATCACCCACCCTCACCCGCTCGAGCAACTCAGCATCCTCTTCCGATTCGGTCATCGCGCCGGGTCCAGCGGCGTCGGACTCGCTCGCGTTCGACTCGCGGGTCGGCTCCTGCGGCGGGGATTCCTCCGGCGATTCCCCGGGGGGCGAGGAGTCCTGCTGCGGCCGGTAAAACGCCAAGCCGCTGACACTTCGCTCCCGGTGGGATTTCCAACCCGGGGCAATTGCCGCGGGTAGCCCGATCCGCTGCGGAGGGCGATGAGCTGTCCCCACTGAGGGGGCATGGTCGTCATTCGATGGTCGGGCAACAACGGTCGGAGTCGGCCTCTCGATCGGGAATGATTCCGCGACCAGACAACCCCCCAGGCAGGCCGGGACAAGCCACTGCCGGCCGATCAGGCACACCAGGCCGACAGACAGCGCCATCGACCGGCTGCTGAGGTCCCTGCGGCAGTTCCGGAGATCACGGGAGAGCAACCATTCAATCGACATCTGGCAGGTCCTCGACTCTCGTGTTTTGCGATTCACCGGGCCCAGGCGTACGGCCATCACCCGCGCGGGGGAGGAATCCGGGCTCGTTTTCCTCGGGATCGGGTCCGGAGGAATCGGGCATTTCCCCATCACTGGCATCCTGGTCATCATCGGGCTCAAGAGCCGCTGCCAGCGTGTCCGCCATCTCGGCGGTCAAATCAGCCAGCTGCTCCTGCTCCTCCCGCAGCCTCGCAAGTTCGTTGGCGTTTTCAGCCGTCCAGTCTCCCCCGGGCTTCTCCTTCAGGCGATCCAGCTCCGCCGTGCGGGACTCGAGCTCGCGCTGCAGCTCCAACAGGATCTTGAGCTGGGCGATCGCAGAAATCGCCTCAGAGTTCGGGCCACCCTCGGTGGCTTGCCCAGGATCCTCTCCCGGCCCCTGCTTCTGCTGCCGGCCCCCGGCCTCAGCCTCGGGATTTCGGGCATTGATCGCCTCGACCAATTGCTGCAGACGAACCCGGGCCGATTCCTGCAAGGCAACAGTCGTCTCATCGACTTCACGATTCTCGAGCCGACCGACCACTCGTCCCAGGGTCCGAGCGACACCAGCCAGGGACAGCTGGAAGGCCTTGGCGGGCTGCAAGCGCTCGGCCAGGGCTTCCGCCTCCCCCTGCAATCCGCGTTGGCCCGACATGAGCTGACGAATCGACACCAGCTGTCCGCGACTCCACTTGCCGGATTGCTCATACAGGGAGATCAATCGACGGGTTTCGGCCACCGCTGTGGCCTGCCGATCGAGCAACCCTTGAATCTCGCTCGCGATTTTTTCGAGCAGTTCGTCTGCGAGCCGTTCGCGCACATCGGCCAGCTCTTCCTCCAGTTCATCGCCAGTCTCCTCAAGGTCGTCGAGCGCCTCGCGCATCTCCGCCTCGGCCTGCTCGGGATCGGCCTGGGCGAGGCTCTCTTCGGCGTCCCTCATCTGGTTTCCTGCCTGCTGAAGTGCCTCGGCAGCCCGGTCAGCCCCCGACCGCTGCAGCAACCTGGCCAGTCGATTCGCCTCATCGCGAATCTGCTGTTGCCGCTGCCTGAGCACTTCCAGCCGCGCCGCGCGTTCCGGACCTTCAGGCTGGGCTCCGATCTCAGCCAGCTGTCGCTGAAGCTCCTGTTGCTGTCGCTCGACACTCGCCAGCTGTTCGGCCGATTCCTCGATTTTTTTGGCAAGCACCGCCTCGTCCTGCTCGCGCCGCTGTTCCAGGATGTCCTGCAAAGACTTCAGGTCTTGCTCCAGCTGCTTTTGCAGTTCGGCCGCGTTCCTGAGCCGCCGCTCCTGGATCCGGCTGGCGGCGTCCTGCATCTTGCCAGCAATGTCGCCGCGATTCGCCTCTTCCAGCGCATCCTCGACGGCGGTGACCATTTGCGAGGGCCCCTGGGCTTCGTCGTTGCGCTGCGGAGAATTCTCGGGACCAGGACCACCGTCGGGCTTCGCGCCCGTTGACGAAGAACGATCGGCATCCGCAGCACGCTCCCGATCCTTGATGTTGGGGCGATCGGGGGTGGCCCCGGCGTCCTGGCCCTGGCTGCTGGATTCCTGACCGGCAGGTGACTTCTCGGCGTCCGAGCCTCCCTTGGACGACTCAGTCTCCTCAGCTTGCGGGACACCACTGGTGGCCTGATCGCCTGGCCCAGCCGGGGTGGGCTCCCCGGGGGTTTCCTGCGACTTTTGAGAGGGTTCTTCCGCGTTCCCACCCTCCGACTGCGGCGGTGCCTTGCGGTCGAATGGCTCGGCTGTTCCACGCCGCCGCGAACCCTCCACCCGGTCTTTCAATCGCTGTTGCAACTGCGTGAACTTCCGGGCCTGCTCAGACTGTTGCTCGGCGAGCCGGGCCAGGTCCGCTTCGGGCTGGGCCTGATCGTCTCCCGCTTTCATCCCGGCCAACTGCCGCTGCAATTGCTCAGTCTGCTCGTTGATCTTTTGCTGGTTCCCCTGCAGGGTCTGCAGATCCTGGCCAAGGCTGCGGTCATCCCGCCATTCGGCCAGTTGCCGTTGCAAGGCCTCCAGTGACTCGGCCACTTCCGACTGCTGTTCATGGGCCCGGCTCAGCTCCGCCATGAGATCGGGGCGAATGGCCTT
>CAIUHT010000846.1 GCA_903898975.1 uncultured Planctomycetaceae bacterium | reverse complement strand
GACTGCAGGTTCTCCCAGCCGTAGGGGACCTTCGATTGCCCCACCCGGAATCGATGCACCTTGTCGGTGTCGACGTAGATGTCACCGTACCAGTCGCGAATCTGGGTGAACTGTGCGGCGTCGGTGCTGCCTGGAACCCCAGCCGCGAAATCGGGCTGCAGGTATACGTACAGGTGGTCGGACAGGTCGCCCGAGAGAATCAGCCGGGCTCGCCGAATCAGGAAATTCTGGTCATCGCCGACCGAACGGTCCCCGGCATGCTGGATGGGGAACGAGTCGTCTTCCTCAAACAGCGAGGTGTTGTAGCGGAACTGCGCGTAGCCCCGAATACTGAGCCGCTCAAACCACTTCTTGCTCTTCTCTTTCGCCTTCTCATCCGCGGACTTGCGGGTCTGTTCATCAACCGTGGTGATCGAGGGATCTTTGGCCTGTCGGAGCCGATCGGAAACCGCCTCACCGAGTGACTTCTTGCTCCCCGATTCGCCTTTCGCTTCAGTGGACGCGGGAGTGCCGTTCTTCAACGCCTCCAGTTCACGTTCCGCCCGATCGAGGCGCTCGATGATGTCATCGGTGGTCGTGATCTCTGAAGGCTCCTCTTCCGGGCGATCGGCTTCCATTTCCTCCGATTCAACCGGCGGGACGAGGGGCGGATCCTGGGCGACAGCTGCCTGGCATAACCCGAGCGTGCCCCAGAGGAGCCAAGCCCACCCGAATCGGTTCAGCGCCAGTCTGGTCAGAGCCAACCGGTTCAAGCCGCAGCAGCCTCGACACAGGGAACCCAACATCGCACCATCAATCCTCAGGCTCGGTGTAATCGGTAGAATCTTCACAATCCCACTCATCGGCACACTCCCCCCAATACGACCAGAAAAAATAATTGCCACCCTCCCCCGCCCCGCCTCTCCGGTTGTGCCGAAAATCCCCTCCTGCACGGGCGGATCGCCCCACCCAAGTCGCCACAAACCCCTAATCAGCAATCAATTGCGATGAACCACTCAACCCCAGTCAGGCGCTGATGCGGGACTGGCGGAAGCGCGAGTGACGGCTCTTCACATTTTCCACAGAGGGATGGCCCCGCCCCCCGGAAGCAGGCTCCCGGGGGATCGAACGGGGCCGGTCGCAGTCCTGACGGAAGTGTCGAACCGCCAGCTGTGCAGGAGAGGATTCACTCTCCAATCACCCCGGAGGCCGCTCCGCGCGTCGATTCCATGGTGCCGGCGCCTGCGGGTGGGGCAGCCGACCCGATCGAGCACTCGATCGCCCACGGTGGGTCGATTGTCTGCCGCGAGAAAGCAGACCGGCCCAGCCAGTGGGCTGCCTCACGACCCAGCTGAGCCGCAAGCCCTGGTCCCTCATCATATCTTCTCGCATTTCCTAAAAATCCCACCGCAAATCTACATGGAAACTACTTCATTGCCCGTTAAGGTCGGCGGCATGGACGGGTTGGGGGCTGTGGCGAGGCTGCTGGCGAGCGGCTTGGGCCGGCCCCCTTCATCAAGATTTCAAGGACAATTCCTGTCCTTCACATCCTGTTTCGACGGAGCGATCGACATGCGACAGCTGCTGCGGGCCCTGACCTGGGGCACTTGGGGAATATGCGTCTTGGGCAGCGTTTTTTGCGGCCCAACCATCTGTCAGGCGGCCCCTTTCACCTCGACCAATCGAACCATTCTCTCCGCCAACACCGGGGCCTTCCCGGTTGACGGCGTGCAGCTGGGCTCGACCCGGTTCATCAATCGCGGGCTGCAGGGGGTCGGCCGGATTGCCGCCAACTCCATCGATGCGGCCACCGGGGAGTCGCTGGGGTCGATCTCCGACATGCAGATCCACAGCTTCGCCCGGCAAACGGACGGGTCTTACACCGGGGTGTTCGAGTTTCTGCCCGACCGTGGCTACAACGCGGGCTCCGTCTACTCGAACTACGCGGCCCGCATCAACACGTTTGACTTCTCGTTCAATCCTCACACCAGTTCCGCCACCACCACGGCTCAAAACCAGATCCTCTCGACGTTCCGGGGCTCGACCCGCTTCACCTACGACCACGACGCCAATTCGGCCACGCCCGGCATCTACACCACGGGCCTGTTGGCGAACGGAGTCGGCACACTGCTGGGGCGGTCCATTCCGGTCGTGACGGGTAACACCACCCAGTCCGACGGCACATTCGCGGGCCGCATGACAGTCGACGCCGAGGGCTTCGTCCTCGACAACCGCGCGGGCCAGCAGGGGACGGGATGGCTCAGCGACGAATACGGCCCCAACATCTACCGTTTCAACGCGAATAAGGAAATCGTCGGGGTCCTGGGGTTGCCCGAGGCGGTCATCCCCCACACTTCGAACGGAACCACCATCGATTACAGCTCCGATCCCCCGTCCAAGGGACGGCGGACCAACCAGGGGATGGAAGGGTTGGCCCAAAGCCCCAGTGGCAACCGGCTGTTCGGACTGCTGCAGAGCGCCCTCGTCCAGGATTCCGGAACGGGCAATGTGGGCCGCTCAAACACTCGGCTGCTGGTGTACGACCTGAGCGACTCGGACGTCCCCACCGGCCCCAGCGAGCAGTACGTGATCCAGCTCCCGCTGATTGACGACAACGGCTCAACGGGGGGAGCGGTTGCCAATCGGACCGGGGCCCAAAGCGCGATCCTGGCCCTGAACGATCACCAGATCCTCATCCTCTCCCGCGAGGGAAATGGCCGAGGTGCCTCCGGGGCTCCCGTCTTCAAATCGATTCTCCTCGCCGACCTGGATGGCGCGACCAACATCGACGGGCTCTACGATGGCGGGCTGGACCAGGTGGCCCCCAGCGGGGTCCTCCGCCCCGCCATCACCCCGCTGTCGTGGGTCGAGGCGCTGAACCTGCTCGGCAAACTCGACCTCAACATCACCGAACTCGAACAGTTCGGAATCAATCTCAACACCGCCCCGGGCGATATCAACACCCTTTCGGAAAAGTGGGAGGCATTGTCGCTGGTCTCGGCTCTCGACCCCACCCGCCCGCACGATTACTTCCTGTTCGTCGGGAACGACAACGACTTTGCCACCCGCACGGGCTTCTACATGAAAGCCGATGGGACCCTCGGCACCTACGACTCGACCATCGAGAATGACTCGATGATTCTCGCCTTCCGGGTCAGCGCGGTCCCGGAACCGGGTGCCGTTCTGCTCTCGCTGGTGGGCCTGGCCGGCCTGCTGCGGTTGCGCCGCCGCGGGCGCTGACTGCCCCGCGCATTCGTCAGGTGCCCAGTAGCCAGCCCTCTGACCACTGGTCCAGCTTGTGACGACGGGCGGTCGATTGCTGCGCGCGATCGGCCGCCCGCTCTCATTGAGGCCACCATCCGGCGGGCAAGGGCCAGCGCCGGCACCACTGGGGCCCGCGGCCGCAGCAGGTCGCAGGCCTCAAACGACCCATGTCGCAGTTCCCTCAACTAGCGCGATGGTTTAAATGCCACCCCCGCCCCGGGCACAACCGCGGCACCTGCCCCGAGCGGGGCGTTGAGAATCCGCCGGTTCCGACGTGCTCTCGACTCAACTCCGGGGCATGCTCCAGCCCGCCGGCAGCACCGCCTCTTTCACCACCACCACGATCCCGTCGCGAATCACGACCGACTCGTTCTCGCCCCAGTCCGAGAGTTGCTGGCCGTTCCGGATCTCGCAGCGGGCCCCAATCCGAATGTTCTTGTCGACAATCGCCCCCTCGATCCGGCAACCGTCGCCAATCCCGATGGTCGGCCGCCCCGCCCGCTGGTCGACCGAGATTTCCTCCGCGGTCTGAAAGTCGTCGGCCCCCATCACAATCGAGTTCCTGATCACCACGTTGCTCCCGATCTGCGACCGGACCCCGATCACGCTGTTCTCGATCACCGTCCCTTCACCAATCCGGCAACCGTCGGCGATCATGCTGTGAGAGATCGACACATTCTTGAACTGCGACGGGGGGAGAAACCGCAGCCGCGAGTAGATCGGCGCCGAGGGCGAAATCAACTGGAACGGCGGGTTCGCCGAGGCCAACTGCAGGTTCGCGTCGTAGAACGCCTTGATCGTCCCGATGTCTTCCCAGTACCCGTCAAACAGGTGCAACTGCACGTACCGACTGCGAACAGCGGCTGGAAAGACCTCTTTGCCGAAGTCCTGGTAGTCGGTCTTCGTCAGTGTCTCGAGCAGCGTGTCGCGATTGAACAGGTAGATGCCCATGCTGGCCAGGCAGTCGCGGCCCTGGCTCTTGATGCCATGCGAGTCGATCCACGCCGGCTCCGTCCGCACCACGTCAATGTCGGCCTGGGTGCGGGGCTTTTCGAGAAACCCATTGACCCGTCCGCGGTCGTCGGCCCGCATGATGCCGAAACTGGAGGCCTGCTGGCGGTCGACCGGGAGCGCGGCGATCGTGACCTGGGCGCGGGCCTCCATGTGGGTCCGGATCATGTCGCGGAAGTTCATCCGGTAGAGCTGGTCGCCCGACAGGATCAGCACATAGTCGATGCCTGGGCTTTCCAGCCGCTTGATGTTGTGCCGGACCGCGTCCGCCGTCCCCTGGTACCAGTCGTTGCTCGACAGTGTCTGCTGGGCGGCCAGGACTTCGACAAATCCCCCGCCAAAGAGATCGAACTTATACGCCTGGTTGATATGCCGATTGAGGCTGACCGAGTTGAACTGCGTCAGCACGTAAATGCGGTTCAGGCCACTGTTAAGGCAGTTCGAAATCGGAATGTCGATCAGCCGATACTTGCCTGCCAGCGGGACGGCGGGCTTCGAGCGGTATTTCGTGAGGGGGAACAGGCGGGTTCCCTTGCCCCCACCAAGGATGAGGGTCAGGACGTTGTTGGCCATGACGTGAGCAATCGAGGGGAATTGGCGGAGGAAGGGGTGAGCGCCGCGGCGGCAGGCATCGTAACGAATCGTCCCCCGCAGCCCAAATCCGCCACTGGCCCAAACGGGCACAGCAGCGATTCCCCGACACGCCCGTCAGGCACAACCCGACCCCGTGCCCGACCCCGCCAGCCCCTCTCCGCGTTTCCGCCCGCTCAATCGCGCCAATCACCCAGGTCCGTTGATCGGCACTGTCGACCCCGCAGTTCCGCTCGCAGCCACACCGCTGGGGAATGGCGAACTGCGTGGCGACGTTCTCGGTCCGTTCGGTTCCAGCCGGGACCGGGTACCGTGGAGACCACCTCAAACCCCCTCGGCGGTCGCCAGCAGCAGTTCTTCGAGCGGGATTTCCTCTTCGACGATGTCGTGCTCCCCCTCTTCCTGGCCCTTCGGCCAGATGTGAAAGCCCCCCCGCCAGGTCACCTGCGGGATCTGCCACGTCCCCCAGATCCCCCGCCCCTCGTTGAAGCCCTGGTAGAAAACGTCGTGGCCCCCGACGTACCGCTTGCTCCACCAGCACTTCCCGTCTTCGGTCTGGTACCCCCCCTTGACGATGAACTCCCCTACCCAGTCGGCCCCGTGCCCGGTCAGCTTGCCGTCGGCGAACCGCAGATCCAGTTCCGTCCGCGACCGCGACCCCCACTGGATGAAAAACCCCACCCACGGGCCCGAGGGGAACCGCTCGTCGGTTTCCAGGTTGCTTTTTTGATCGGGAGTATCGCTCATGATCGACGCCTCGCGGGCTTACGCCCCACGCCAGACAGTTGGCTGACGACACCCGGAATCCCCGGCCCGTCGTCACGCGGCATCGTACGGCGGTGTCCAGATGGGGCTCAAGAGGCGCGCTGGTGGCCGACCGATCGGCAACACCGCCCCAATCCGTCACCCTGCGGCCGCTTGACCAGGGGGCGTAGCGCGGAGACCAGAAACCACGAATCCGCTGGGGCGAACAGACCCTGCGCCCAGACCGGTGCTCGGCCCCATCCAGCGGGCACAGCCCCCGGAGTCCAGCGCTGGGTGGGTGCAACTCGCCGCCCCCCTCCGATACGACTCGGCGCGGAAAAGATCAGGGAAACGCTCAAT
>CAIUHT010000845.1 GCA_903898975.1 uncultured Planctomycetaceae bacterium | reverse complement strand
GCCACGACGCCCACCCGCCATCGACGCCCCCGGCCCACCCGCCACAACGCCCATCGGGCATCATCCCCCAACCTCGAATTCGACCCCCACCGTGCGTTCCCTGTAGGGGGTGACCGCGGTGACCGCCGTGGCGTTTTCCACTCCCGGCAGCGCCGGGCTGGCCGCGATGGAGTTCACAAAGTCGTACTCGGCGGCGAATTCGACCTGCTCCCACATCGTGCCATCGATGCGGAGCCGGGCCCGACGGAAATCAACACCATCGCGAATGGTGTGCCTGAGGGTCGGGTCGGAGTTGACCTGGTCGGACACGCTGAACAGCGACCCGTCGAATTGGGTGCGGCCACCAATGTGAACACGGAAATCCTTGTTCTTGGTCGCCAGCTCGAGCCCGTTGTTCCAGCTCGCCGCCATCGACAGATCGCTGCCGACCTCGTACCACTCGTCGACCGGGGGCTTGGGGTCGGACTTGCCCTTCTTTTCCGACTTGTCACCCTTGGCCTCTCCGCCCGACGGTTTCTCACCCGCGGCCGAGATGCCGGTCATGAGGTCGTCGTCCCCCTCGGCGTCGACTTCCCCCTCATCGTCATCGAGCACTCCAGCTCGTTCCAGCGCCCGCAGCAGTTGCCGGTTGTGCCGCTCCAGCTCTTCCACCCGGTTCCTGAGGTCATCGTCCGGGCCCAAGTCTTGAGCCAGGACTTGTGGCACAGCACCACAGCTGAGAGCGACCAACACCGCCATTGCCCCGAAGAGCCGGCACGCTGTTCGTTGAAGTGTCACGATCGTCGACCTTTCCTCGGTCGTTGTCTGGTTCAGCCATCCGTTGGACCGGCCACAAAACCATGCCCGGGGCCAAGCCCGCCAGGCGAGGCCACCGTTCGCACCCGGGCCAATTCCGACGAATCCGCTCGAGCCTGGTGATCTGATAGACTTTATCGATGATTCCGATTATGAAACTGGAGCGGAATTTGCCGCTCGAGGCCCGTTCTTCGCCAAATTATTCAGGGACAATTTGATTTTGACTCAAGCCTCAGCCTTTGGCTGCCAGCCATCGGGGCCGTGGGATAGTCAAAGTCACGTTGCACAGTGGGAAACCTGCCCAAATTCACGTTCTCGGCACCAAACTGCGTTCCCTGCAGCGCCGCTGCAATTGGGCCCGAACAGCGCCCCCTCTGAGCTTCGAGAATTCCTCCCGATCAGTTCTCAGACCAGAGGTTTTCCTACAATCAGAGACAATCAACTTCCCCACTGTCGGTGGCACCTCTTCCCACAACCTGTTTCCTCAGCCCGGTGCTCCATGCCCCCCCTGGGTGCTCACATGTCGATCGCCGGGGGGTACTTCAATGCCCCCCGCTCCGCCGCCGATCTGGGAATGGACTGCGTCCAGTTGTTCACCAAGAACAACAATCAGTGGGTGGGCAAGCCTCTGTCGGACGGCGAGATCCGTGAGTTCCGCCAGACGCTCACCGAGCGAAAGCTGACTCACCCGTGTGCCCACGACAGCTACCTCATCAACCTGGCCAGCCCCGACGCTGCCCTCTGGCAGAAGTCGCTCGACGCCTACATTGTTGAACTGGAACGGGCCGAGGCGCTGGGACTCGAGGGGGTGGTGATGCACCCGGGCAGCCACCTGGCGGCGACCGTTGAAGAGGGATTGGCCCGCGTGGTGCAGGCACTCAACCTGGCCCATCGTGCCACCCGGGGCTTCGCCGTCCAGACCTGGCTGGAAACCACCGCCGGTCAAGGGACCAACCTGGGCCATCGCTTCGAACACCTGCAGACCCTGCTGGCAGGCCTCAAGGAGCCCGAGCGGGCGGCGGTCTGTGTCGATACCTGTCACATCTTCGCCGCTGGCTACCCGCTGATCGAGCGCGACGAATACGACGCCACCTTCGACGAGTTTGATCGCCGCATCGGCGTCGCTCGAATCCGTGCCTTCCACCTGAACGACTCGGTGAAAGGCCTGGGCAGCCGGGTCGATCGCCACGCCGCAATCGGTCGGGGCACCCTCGGACTCGAGCCGTTCCGCCACCTGCTGAACGACCCCCGGTTCCAGGACGTGCCGATGTATATGGAAACGCCCAAGGGGGAAGAAGAAGGCGAACTCCTCGACGCCATCAATCTGCGGACTCTGCGCAACCTGGTGAAGACCAATCCGCCCAAGGCGGCTCGCAAGCCGTCTGGACAGAGTCGCAGGAAGCGGGTGTAATC
>CAIUHT010000844.1 GCA_903898975.1 uncultured Planctomycetaceae bacterium | reverse complement strand
CCAGGGCGGCGGCTTCGAGGGTCGCCTGCAGCGTGGCCGCCGAGGCGTCGAAGGGAATCGCCGCCGTGGTCTTTCCGTTCAACGTCAGCGTGAAGGTTCCCGCGGTCCCCGACTGGTAGATCTTCTGCCGCAGGCTGTCGGTGGCGTCGATGCTGACACCAACCAGGCCCTGGGTGCTGGCGGTCAGGGGACCCGCGGCCGAGCCGGTGTCGGGAAGCCGGATTGTCCATTCCTTGCGACCCGCGACGGGAGCGGCACTGGTGACCGTGACATCCCCGAGGCTGGTCGTGATTTCCTCGTGGAACGGGACCTGGACAATCTGCCCGGTGACGGGATCGAGCCGGGCAACGTTGGCCCAGACGTCGGTGCCGACCCGGGTGACGATTGGCACCGGACGAACATCGGGCAGCAGGTCGGTGCCGAGGTTTCTGTACACCGTCGGTGCCCGGTCGACCAGGTCCTTGAATTCGGCCTCGAGATCGCTGTAGCGGACCGTCTGGATGTCATCCCGCAGGCTGAGATCACCCTGGGCTTCGATGCGATCCTGGATGAACTGAACACTGTTTCCCGAGCTGGGGTCGGACAGCAGCACAACATCGTTGCCCGAGCCGCCGAGGATGCGTACGGGGCCGAGAGTCCGCTCGATCCGCACGGTATCGTTGCCGCCTCCGGTCACGACCGTCGTGGTGCCGGCGACGGTGGTCAGGAACGTGAACTGATCGGGCTTGGTATCGAGCAGGGTGCCGAAGTCATCGGTGTTGTCGAATCCCAAGCGGAGGTCGAACGAGTCGAGGTTACTGAGCAGGACCCCGGAATAGGTGGTTCCGTCCCGCGCGGTGCCGACGGGCAGGCCCAGTCCCTGCAGGCTGAGATACTCGACCGAGAGGGGCGTGCCACCTGCGTCGTAACGGGGGCGGTAGACAGTCGTCTTGACGGGGACCCGGCCATGGGCCGGGGCATTACGCAGCAGGACCTCAATGGGGCCTGCGCCTGGTTGTTCGGTGGTGATGGTGAGGGAACTGCCCAGCGCGGTGGCCCGCAGGGTGGGATGGCGATCGACCAGGTCGGCCAGGAAGCGGGCGACCGTTTCGAGGGAGGTCTGTCCCGCGACGGGCCAGAAGTCGAAATCGAGGGGTTCGGTGGCCACGCCATCGGCAATTCTTAAACCCCAGTAATCCTGCAGGTTGACCATTCCCGCGAGGTTGATGGTCCAGGTCAAGCGGGACGCATTCGGCACAACGCTCCCCGGGTTCGCGACGAGCGATTCGGCGACGGTCGCCTCGATGCGCTGCGGAGTCGCGGCCGCGGCGCGGGGGGTGATCGTGATCTCCGCTCCCACTGCGGTCGCGGTGTAGTCTGCTGAGGCCGCGATGCGGGCGGCGAGTTTCGACGCCACCACGGAGAGGCTGAGGCCATCGGCCAGGTTCGACTGGTAGGTCGGGAAGGTGTGGGTGTAACCGTTCTGTTCGTTGGTGTCGGTATCGAGCTGGATCGAGTACAGCTGTCCGGGCACGACGGTCCCGGTGAGCGTGACCCGGACCTCGTTCGAGGCGCGGGTCACCCGCCCGGCGTCGAACAGGGGGCGTCCGGTGGCGAATGCCTGGATCCGCTCGCTGTCCATGACGGCGACCTGTTCGTTGGTCAGCAGCCCGGTGGTGGAGGTTCCATTCTCGTTGTGTACGACCAGGAGGTCGCCGCTGCTCTCAAAATCGCGGCCGCCGTCGATCAGCAGCCGCCCCCGGATCCCCTCGAGGGACTGGCCACCGGCCGATTTCAGCGCGAAGGCTGGTGGATCGACCTTCACGACAGTGGCGGCCAGCACGCGTGGTTCGGGATAGACCTGCTGGCTGACCCCGTAGCGGATCTCGGGGATCTGGTACGTCACCACGACCACCGGATTCCAGAACTGCCACCAGTTCTGGCTCGAAACCATCTCGACACTGGACAGCACGAGCTGTTCGGCGAGGTTGCTGAGGCTGCTGTGGCTGATGAGCCGGAAGGTGGTGTTGATCTTGCGCTGTGTCTCGTACCAGGCGGTCAGTTCGGCCAACACCCGGCTGCGGGCGAAGGTCCGGACCGCGGTCGCCGATCCCCACACGCTGTCCCACCACGAGTAACTGACCCGCACGGTCTGGGCCGGCCGGACGAACGCCTGCTCGACCAGCACCGGGGGATCCTGCACGGTCAGCGGGGGGGGCTGGTAGCTGAACGCGGGAGGATCGAACACCTGGGCCGGAGCATCGCCCCCCAGGTGGATGATGTCGTCATCGCCCCCTCCACGGACCGTGATCTCGAGCTCGGCTGGGGAGCTGAGCACGTAGATCGTGTCCCTGCCTCCGCCGGCGTTGACCTCGAGCCGCTCGATGCCCGAGTAGTACACAATTCGTCCTGCACCAGCCACGTATTGGCGCGTGACGACGAACTGGTCGGCAATGGGGGTGCCGTTGATCACCAGGGTGTCGGTGCCATAGCCCCCGTTGATGAACACCGGCGCGTTCTGGACGTAGTCATACCGGTTCGAACCGCGCCCCCCGAACAGGCGCGAGAGGTTCGTGATCTCGTCGGGCTGGTTGGGGTTG
>CAIUHT010000843.1 GCA_903898975.1 uncultured Planctomycetaceae bacterium | reverse complement strand
GTGCTCTCCATGAACCTGCACGGGACAGGCTTCAGGGAGGAATATTCGGCACTGCTCGTTCGCAGGATCCTCACGCCGTTTCCGACCGGATATGTGGATCTTCAGTCGCCTGCTGGGGTCGGAATCGCGGCACTCGTGTTTAATTATGACGGGGCGATTTATGCTTCGGATGAGTCGCGAATGCTGGCTGAGACGGGTGACGCGATGTTCCGCCTGGGGCATGTGGACCACGACAGCTATGTTTCGATTATTGGCTCTGACAAATTGATCGAGATGCTCCGGCAGTCGTTCACCGAGTCAACGCCAATGTGCAGTGACTGTGGGTTTCTTCCGTACTGTGGCAGTGACCCGGTCTACCACCATGCGACGCAAGGTGACTTGGTGGGACTCAAACCGGTGAGCGGTTTCTGTCAGCGGAATATGGCGATTCTCCGGGAGATTTTCACGCTCCTGGCGGATGACCCTGAGAAATCGAGGGTTTTGCAACGCTGGGCGTTCGAGGCCGCATTGTGATTCCGCTCGCGGCAAAACTGTTGACTGGCTGGGATGCCGAGCCATTCGTCGCGCGCATTCGGGGAGCGTCACGACGTGACGCCGATTCGAGAGAACTCCCGTCTGCAAATGTGTCTGCTTCAGCCGTGTGGGTTTCGCTGGCGAACCACAGCGGGAATTCGTGTCGCGAGATCAGGGTTCCCGAGGAACTGGCCTATCTGTCCGATGGGGATGTGGTTTGCATCAACCCGCGCCGGAGCGAAATCTGGGTTGTCTATCGACGGGCATCCACCTCGAATTCCCTGCTTTTGACAGAGCAGTGCAACAGTTATTGCGTTATGTGTTCGCAGCCGCCGAAGAGTGGCCCGGATGGGTTCCTGGTGGATGTTGCCTTGTCTGCAATTCCCTTGTTTGATCGGGCGACAGCTGAGATCGGGCTGACTGGGGGAGAGCCTACGTTACTGGGAGATCGGCTCTTCGAGGTTTTGGATTGCCTCCGAACCAACCTGCCTGAGACTGCGGTCCACATGTTGTCCAATGGGCGGCGTTTTTCGGATCTCGCCTTCACGGCGGAGTTTTCCCGACATCTTCCTGCAGACTTTATGGCAGGGATCCCCCTGTATTCGGACCTCGCGTACACACACGACTTCGTGGTGCAGGCGGCGAACGCATTCGATGAAACAATCCGAGGGATCCTCAATCTCGCTTGCTGTCAGGTACCGGTCGAGATTCGGGTGGTCGTGCAGGCTGCAAACGCCGGACGCTTGATCGAGCTCTCGGAATTCCTTGTGCGCAACCTCCCCTTTGTCGCGCATGTGGCCTTCATGGGGCTGGAGATGATGGGATTCGCAAGGCCGAATGCAGAGGCCATTTGGATCGATCCGGCGGAGTATCGGGACCGCTTGGCCGCCGCCACGAGACTGCTCTCGGATGCAGGCATCCCAGTCTCGGTCTACAACCACCAGCTGTGCACATTGGATCGATCGCTCTGGCCGTTTGCACGAAAGAGCATTTCCGACTGGAAGCGAGAGTATTTGCCGGAGTGTGCAGAGTGTGCCGTGCAGCAGGAATGCGGTGGCTTCTTCTTCTCAAGTATGTCGCGAAGAAGTAGACTCGTCGGTCCGATTGGCGAGTCCGAATGCTAAGTCAAGTTGAAGTGGGGAGAATTGGTCATGCTTGAGGCTGTTTGGCCTGCGGTTGTCTATGGAATCACGGGAATTTTCCTATCGTTGGTCGGGTATCGACTGTTCGACCTTCTTGAAACACGAATTGATTTCTCTGCGGAATTAAAAAGTGGAAACATGGCCGTCGCCATCGTAGTTGGCTGCTTCATTCTTGGAATGTGTTTCATCATTGGCCGCGCCGTCGGCGGTTGAGTGATGTGTGGACGCGGCGCTGGGAATTGGCGGGGGCAGGCTTTGACCGGGTATGCCAATTACGTTCCCACTTTGCCCTTCACTCGCAGCAGTGTCCAGACCCGATTTGGCTCCTCGCGTCGATCTGCGAGGTGTTCACACAATTGGGGCGGCGATCTACAACGGGCGACGAGCCAAAGTTGCCGACAAGCCAATGGTGAGGACACCTGCTGGGGTGGCGTCAGCGAGGTTGCGCGCCCACCCTCGACTGGTGGTCGTTCGTCAGTCCTCCATCCAATCCCGATTTTTTCGATCGGCACGAGGAAGGCCCGGGAGAGTCAGGAGGGGCTGCGGCAGCCGGGTCGGCGGCGCGGCAGGTTGTCATGCGACGCCCCATGCAGACGAACGGCTGGGCGTTCTGGTGGGTGGTCCTGCCTGATGGGCGCGAGGTTACGCTGGAGCAGGTTCGGCAGGAGTACACCACGCGAGGGCGCTGATCGGGCCTGGGTTGTGGGAGGCTGGATTCCGCGGCTTGCTCGGTCGAGTTGATTGGGGCAGCATTGCGTTGGCTTCCCGATTATCCTTAGGCCCGCGCGTTGCCGTTCGCTGGTTTCCTCCCGGAGGTGTTGGGTGCCGGATTGGTTTTTTGATCTCTCTTCCGTCCAGGTCATGGTGCTCTTTCTTGTCCTCTTCCTCGGGGGGACGGTGTTGGGGGTGCTGTTTGTTCGGCCCTGGTTGCGGCGGTTTGTCGCTCCGCAGCCTGACTGGAACGCCCTCGTCACCGGCGTGCTGTCGTGCTTTGTCGTCTTCTATGGACTGCTGCTGGGGTTGCTGGCGGTCGCCGCTCATGAACAGCGGACCGCCGTCGAGAATGTCATCAGCCGCGAAGCGCTCAGCCTGGCGGGGGTGTATGGCGAGGTCGCTTACAACTACCCGGCAGGGGTCCGCGATGATCTCCGCAAGCTGCTGCGCGAGTATGTGACCACCACCATCGAAGAGGACTGGCCGGTGCAGCAGCAGGGACGCATGCCGAGGTCGGGGACGCGGGTCATGCAGAAAATCAACAGCCGGCTGTGGTCGTATGATCCGCCCGACGAACGGACCCGGCTGGTGCATGCCGCGCTGCTCGATCTGATGGAGATGCCGAGGGATCTCCGGCGACAGCGGCTGTATTCCGTCCGCTCGGGGTTGCCGAACATCCTGTGGTACGTGGTCTGGATCGGGGCGGTGCTGACCATCCTGTTCCTGTACCTGTTCGACCTGCAGCGACGGAATGTGCTGATGCTGGCAGGGCTGCTCTCGTTCTTCATCGCGTTCCTGATTGGAGTGATCGTGGTGCTCGATCGACCGCTGAGAGGTCCGCGAGCTGTGCCTCCTGAGCCGTTCCAGGTGCTGATGGATGAGGTGATGAACGGACATCTTGGGGAGATCGGGACAGGAACGAGCGGCGAAGGGACTTGAGGCGGGGGGGTTGGTGCGGGGCTGGAGAGCTGGTGGGGGGCTTGGGGACGCAGCGCGACTGGCGGGATGAATCCCACCTTACTCATGCGTTGCTTGACG
>CAIUHT010000842.1 GCA_903898975.1 uncultured Planctomycetaceae bacterium | reverse complement strand
GCGCTGCCGCGGTGCTTGGCCACGTACAGGGCCCGCCCCATCTTCCCCCCCTCCCGCGTCTTGCCCATCAGGATGATGGTGTTCGCGTTCGAGAGCACATCCCCCGAATCGAGCGGCCGCCCCAGCAGATCGTCGAGCAGCACCTCGTGCGTCGTGTACAGCAGCACGCACCCCAACTGCCGATGGTCGTACCCGTGCTTCTCGACCTGTGCGGCGTGGGCCAGGAAATTCTCGCGGAACAGGTCCCGCGCGACCCAGTCGTGATCCTTCCGCAGAATCTGGTGGTAGATGTATTCGAACAGGTCGAATTGGAACGACTCGCTGGGGCGGTCGGTCGGTTCCACACCATCAATCACGCACCGCCGCACGCCGTGCACGAAATTGCCGTAGTAGAACCAGATCGCCAACTGCAGCTTCTTCACCAGCTCCAGCTTCCAGGCCCGCCACTCGTCGTGGTCAAGGTCGTTGCGGGTCACCCGCCGGCCCGAACGCTCGAAGATATGCAGATAGTCGCGCCGGGCCAGCTCGCGGTTCCAGACATCGGGCGGATTCGGAGTGACATCGCCACGCTGTGAGCGGATCTCCCACCCAAACAGCCGGCGGGCGTAATCCTGCTGATTCTGCGAGTCGCCCCGCGAAGTCATGTCAAAAATGACTCCGGGCTCCCCTTCCTGCTGCACCCCCGCCTGGGCGAAATGCACCCCCAGCTGGGTCTTGCCAATCCCCGTGGCCCCGGCCACCACGGTCAGTGTGCCGGGCAGCAGCCCTCCCCCCAGCAGTTCATCCAGTTGCGGGAGGCCGGTCGACAGACGAGCGGGAGCGGTCATGGGTGTGTCAGTTTCGGCTTACAGCGTGATCCACCGGTCGCGGGCCACGACCGACCATTGTTCGGCCACCCGCCCGTTTCGAATCACATTCACCGCCCGATGCAGTGCCAACGTCGGGCAGACGTGGCGGGGAACCGCCAGCAGTTCATCTCCCGGCTCAAACCGTCCCGCCTCCGCCGTCCTGATCACCAGGTGCTCTTCGTTCTGCAGCACCTGCTCGGCGTCGGGCAGATCGGGCAGTGTCAGCCGGCGTCCCGCGGGGGGGTCCGAGGCGACCGCCTTGTACCCCAGGTCCAGCGTCACGCGGTCAGCCGTCGGGCGACTGATGACCCGGGTCAAGATCAGCACCGCCGGGGGAAAGACCAGGTCGGGAAACGTTTCGGTGTAGCCTGCGTCATGAAACACGCAGGTCCCGGGGCTCAGTTCAATCGCCGGATCACTCTTCGCGGCATAGACCGGAAACGACCCGGTCCCACCGCAGACCAGCCTCGGCACAGGGAGGCCCGCGGCCAGCAGCTCGCGATGCAGCGCCTCGACCGCCCCCCATTCCGCATCGATGGCGGCGACCCGCTCGGCCAGCACTTTCTGGTGCTGGTGCCCGTCGTAGACGTGCAGGCCCTCGGGCCGCAGTCCCGGGGTCGCGGCAATCTGCCGATACAGCGCCACCGCCGCCGGGCCAGCGGGCACCCCGGTCCGGTGCTGTCCCACATCGAGATCGAGCAGCACCCCGACCGACTGCCCGGCAGCCGAGACAACCGCCCCCAGCTGGGCGATCGCCTTGGGGTGATCGGCGGTGACCAGCAGTTGTACCGCGGGAAACCGGCGGCCGAACTCCACGACGCGGGCGAGATTCGCCCCGACAATGTTGTACGCGAGGAAGATGTCGGTCGCCCCGGCCTGGGCCAGCATCTCGGCCTCGGCGAGCGTGGCACACTTGTGGCGGGTGATGCCGCGGGCCAGTTCGAGGCGGGTCACCTC
>CAIUHT010000841.1 GCA_903898975.1 uncultured Planctomycetaceae bacterium | reverse complement strand
GTAATCAGCCGCCAGGTCGAGCCCCTTCAGCCCCACCCCGCGCCCCTCCAGTTCATCGCTCGCGAGATACTGGATGTCCGACTTCAGCCGCGTCTGCGACTCGGCGGGGTCGGCAGCCATCAGCCGCAGGGCTGCCTGCGGGCTGACCGCCAAGGAGAGGGCCAAACAGACGACCGACTGACGCAGGAGGGAAGACTTCATGGAAACTCGTGTGGAATTCAACCGGAGGTCGGTTTCAGGAATTCAGCCAGTAGACGCACAGAAATGGCGGTGACCGCAGGTTGGCAACCGGGCGGCCAGGTTGCTCACTCTCAAGCGAGGACATCCGGAAGGATGGTGGATCGGGCCGAGAGGCAAACCACACGCCAACGCAGGTACTCGCGCCGCAGGCAACCCGCATGACGACCCAGCCCTGAGGGCCGCCCCTAAACCCGCTCTCCGGCCAGGCTCAGGGAGACCAGCGGCACAAACTGCTGATGGAAGCGATCCAGGGCCTGTTGCGGGTTCACGTTGAACAGAGCCTTTCCCCCGGTGCCCCAATTCTGCCCATCATAATGAAAGAGGGCGACCGCATCTCGGATGTTGCTGACCGCGGCGACATCCTCCATATCCCCTCCCTCGATGGCTTCGAATGAAATGTTCACCCCGACAAAGGCCGCCAGCATCCCGTTCAGGCGATCCCGAGCGAAGCAGACCTGGTCGTCCAGGAAATCGACGTCCACCCACCGCAGCCCCCGGGGTTTTCCCGAGCGTGCCGCAAGATCGAAAAACTTGGCTTCGAGTCGCTCGCGAGCCAGTCGGAACTCGGCTTGAGCCCGTTGCTCTTCAGCCCGCAAGCGACGTGTCGCCCAACGTGCCGCAGTCCAGAACAGCATGGGAATCAAGCCCAGCAGAAAGACACAGCCAACGAGAATCCAGGGGAGCATCGAGGCCCTCAAATCAAGAAAGGGCAAAGTTTTTTTCCGGCGGTCAACAACCCCGGTGCAAGTGTTTCAGAGTGTAGGTTCGCCCGCCCGGGCCTGACAACCCGCCCACGCTCATTCGGGGGGACCCACCCCTCGTCCCCGTCAGTTCGTTGCACTGGTTCGGCACACTGGTCCCGGTCGTCTCCAACCGGGGCCGGTTGGAAAATGGGGAGGGTCCAGAACCGGAGCGGGCCGGAACGACTCGAACGAAAGAAGTCAGGCCTCCAGGCGGTCAGCCAACGCAGGAACGCCATCCGGAAGTCACAGAACCGCCAGCTGAGGCAACACTTTGCAGCGTGCGATTGCGTTGATCCAGTCGGAGCAAGAGGAGCTGACTGGAGTCCCTGGCGACCATGGCTCGCCGGGAATGTGTTCGGTTTCGAATACCATCCCGCGACGCACCGGTTCGCGACGGGAGTTCGCCTCCGGGGTTGACGACCGGCAGGATCCCGCTGGCAAACGGAAACTGTTGCTCATTTTCAGAGAGAAATTGACGAAAAACCGTCGCGAATGAAACAGGAATTCGATAAAAAGTAAGACGAAATCGAACGATGTTCGACACCTTGGCGAATCTCGTGGGTTTCATTCGCAGAGACTCGATTCATAGACTCTAAGTCCTTAGGGGTTCGGGAGTTCAGAACGGGTGTTCAGAAGTTGATCTGTCTGCGGGGAGTCACTTTCGGCCGACGCCACTGGACTCCATGGGTGAGAGATTTCTGCAGGGGGTTGTGATGCTCGCTACGCTTCGAAGCTGGTCGCTGGGCTTGTGTCTGGCTGGGCTGTTTGTCTCTCCCCTCGGGGCGGCTGACAAACCGACTGACAAACCGGCGGAATCCCCGGCCAAACCGACCAAGGCTGACGCGGCGAAGAAACAAGTCGCCCCGAAGTCGGCCCCAGACAAGTCCAGCGGGGATTCCAAGAAAAAGGCTGCGAAGCCGACCGCCGCGAAGCCGACCGCCGCGAAGCCGACCGCCCCGAAGACACCGGCAGCCGACAAACCGGCCGCTAAAAAATCCCCCTCCCAGCCAACCTCCGACAACAAGACGACCGCCGCGAAGAAGGGGAAGGCCAAGGCGCGGGCGGTCGCCGCCAAAAAGGGGGCGGCGAAGAACGCGGCCGCCAAGCCCCAGGCACAACTCGCCAAAACCGAGACCCCGGCTCAAGCCAGGGCGGCCATGGCCCAAAAGAGTGCTGAAGAAGCCGCACCCGAGCAGGCCAAATTCACTCCCTTCCCGCGTCCCGCCGAACTCCCCGATCCCGGCCAGGTCGCCGCGGAACTGGATCAACTGCTCGAGGCGAACCTCAAGCAGGCGGGAGTCGAGTTGGCCCCTCCCTCGGGCGATGAAGATTTCCTCCGCCGTGTCTCCTTCGACCTCGCGGGCATTGCCCCCAGCCCGGAAGAGGTTACGTTGTTCGGCATCGATCCCGACCCCGATAAGCGGGCCCTCTTGATCGACCGCCTGCTTCGCAGTGACGCCTACGCCGAAAACTGGGCCCGTTACTGGCGCGACGTGCTCTACGCCCGGGCGGTTGAACAACGGGCCCGGTTGGGTCAGCAGGCGTTCGAGACCTGGATGGCCGAGCAGCTCAAGCAGAATCAGTCGTGGGCCGACATCACCACCCGGCTCATCACCGCGACCGGCGATGTCAGCAAGGAAGGTTCGACCGCTCTCATCTACGCTCAACGAGCCGAACCCGATGAGGTGGCCTCCGAGGTGTCCCGTGTGTTTTTGGGCATTCAACTGCAATGCGCCAACTGCCACGACCACCCCTCCGATCAATGGAAGCGCGATCAGTTCCACGCCCTCGCCGCCTTCTTCCCCCGGATGTTCGTCCGGCCGATTCCGGGCGAAAAGCGGACGTTCGCCATCGCGTCGTTCACTCCCGACCGCCGAACCGGTGACCCGCGGGCCGACTTTGCCCGGATGATCAGCCAGGCGGAAGATCTGGTTGCACGCCTCGACCGCGACTCGGACGGAGCAGTGAGCGAAGGCGAAGCCAAGAAGGCCCCCGGGCCGTTCCTGGCGCGTCTCTTCCAGCAGGGCGATGCCGACAAAGACGGCAAGCTCACCGCCGACGAAATCCGCAAGATCCCTCCCCCTCCCTTGCGGGGCGGGCGGGGGACCGCCGAGTACTTCATGCCCGACCTGCAGAACCCCCAGTCGGTCGGCACCCAGTTCAATCCAACCTTCTTCCTCAATGGCAAGTCGCCCGGTGAAGGTCAGCCCGACCTCGATCGCCGGGTGGCCCTGGCCCAGTACATTGTCGATCCCCAGAACGACGCCTTCTCGCAGGCGTTTGTCAATCGCATGTGGGCCCAGCTGCTGGGTGAGGGCTTTGTCATGCCGGTCGACGACATGGGGCCCGAGCGCTCGGCTCGTCACCCCGAAGTGCTCGCGGCGTTGTCGAAGCAATTCACCGCCACGGGTTACGACATCCGCTGGCTGCTGAAGACGATTGTCGCCACCCGCGCCTACCAGCGGCAGATTCGTCCGAAGTCGGCGGCTGAAAATCCCCCGGCGTTCGCCACCGCGCTGGCCACCCGCCTCCGCGCCGACCAGCTCTACTCGGCCATCACCCGCGTGCTGGGGGTCGACGACCTGGGCAGTGCCCCCGGCCGTCCCCGTCAGCAGGGGCTGGCCCGCTACGGTGACAACTCTCCCCGGGGTCAGTTCCACCAGCTGTTCGGCTTTGACCCCTCGACGCCACCCGACGAGCAGCTGGGCAACCTGCCCCAGGCGCTGTTCCTGATGAACTCAACCGCGGTGCACTCGCTGATCGCCGGCAAGGGAGCCACCCGCCTGTCGGGCATCCTCTCCCGCCACACCGACAACAACGATGCCCTGCAGGAACTCTACCTGCATGTCCTCTCGCGGCGGCCGACCGAGCAAGAGCTCGAGATCTGCCGCGGGTACATCGCCGAAGTGAAGGACCGCAACGACGCCTTCGAAGACATTCTCTGGAGCCTGGTCAACTCGACCGAATTCCAGACCCGCCGCTGATTCCGCCCGCCGGGGGGAAGAAGGCTTTTGGCTTCGCCCCCTCCGCTCGCAGAGAGTTGTTCTGTGCTTTGCCCAGCCGACTCTCGCACACTGTCCCGGTCTCCAGCCGACCCGTTCCAGTCATTCGTACAACACCGCGACACTTTCCCGGCAGTCAGTTCCCAGTCAGGGCGATGCTTCCCTGCGATGAAAGGATGGATCAGATGTCGAATTCGAATCACCCCGTGACGGGTCTCTGGCAGCCAAGCCGGCGCGATTTCTTGCAGGCGACCCTGGCGGCGGCGGGGGCCAGCCTTGTCAACTTCAGCGATCTGCGAGTGGGGGCTGGTGAGCTGCGTCCGGGGGGCCGCTCCCTGATTCTCCTCTGGATGGCGGGGGGGCCCAGTCACCTGGAAACCTTCGATCCTAAGCCCGGGCACGCGAATGGCGGGCCGACCGAGGCGATCGAGACCGCTGTCCCCGGGATTCGCATCGCGAATGGTTGGGAAAAAACCGCGGGAATGCTCAAGGACATCGCGATTGTCCGCTCAATGAACAACAAGGAAGGGGAGCACGCGCGGGCGACCTACCAGATGCACACCGGTTACGTTCCCACCGGAACGCTCCGGCATCCGAACGTGGGGACCGCCATCGCCAAGGCGCTGACGACCGAGGCGAGCGATCTGCCCCCGGTTGTCTCGGTCGGCCCCACCGTCGGGGCCGGGTTCCTGGGGGTCGACTACGAGCCGTTCGTGGTGCAGCAGCCGGGCGAACTCCCGCGGAACGTGGTGGGCCGGGTGCAGGGCCCGCGGTTTGACCGCCGCTTCTCGCTGCTGGGCCGGCTCGAAGATCAGTTCGCCTCCAAGGGAGCCGAGGCGGTGGTGGCCGAGCACAAGCAGCTCTACGAGAAGACCCGGCGGATGGTGCAGAGCGAGCGGGTCAAGGCGTTTGAATTCGCCGATGAGTCGAACGACACAAAGACGCTGTACGGCGACAGCCCGTTCGGCAAGGGGTGCCTGCTGGCCCGACGGCTGGTGGAGGCTGGAGTCAGCTACATTGAAGTGCGAGCCAATGGCTGGGACACGCACAAAGACAACTTCGACGCCGTGAAGAAGTTGGCCCGGACCACCGACCCGGCGGTCGCCGGGCTGATTTACGATCTCAAGCAGCGCGGCTTGCTCGAGAAGACGCTGGTGGTCTGGATGGGGGAATTCGGACGGACCCCCAAGATCAATCCGAACACGGGACGCGACCACTACCCGCGGGCGTTCAATGCGCTGCTGGCGGGCGGGGGCATCAAGGGGGGGCAGGTCTATGGGGCCACCTCCGACGATGGAGCCACGGTCAAGGACAACCCGACTTCGATTCACGACCTGCTGGCCACGGTCTGCAAGTCGCTGCAGGTCGATCCCTCGATCGAGAACCTCAGTCCCATCGGACGTCCGCTCAAGATTGTGGATGGCGGCAAGCCAATCGACGCCTTGATCTCGTAGAACGCACTCCGTTCTGAATCGAACCGGGCCGCGGGACGCAGTTCCCGCGGCCCGGTTTCGTTGACGCAGGCGGAAGACGCCCGCCAGGCCGATCATGACCAGATGAGTCGGCTCCCATTTCAAGTGCGGGGTCCCCACTGGGTCGGATGGAGCCTTGGCCTGCGGTGTGACGACCAGTCATGGCGAACCCTGCCGTGCCTGGGGGAGGGAGTCGCGATCTGGCTTGTGCCGCTGCCGTTCGAGCGCGAGCTGAAGGCTGACGTCCGCCCCGGCTGCGATTGTGGGGCGCGAGAGACGGCGCTGTCCCGCGCGAGCCACTGTTGGCTGGAGTGTCACCCTTCCAGCCGACTGGGGCTGGCTGGGGGAGCGTCTTGCCGGGGCGTGGCGGGATTTCCGGCGGTCAGGCGGCGCTGGGCGGCGGCCCAAGCCGCAGGTTGGTCGATTCTGCGGGGTATTGGTCGGCGGACAGGCGACGGGGGAGTAGAATGTGGCGGTGGGGGCAGGCGATTTGCCCCCCGTTCCACCCGATTCCTCCCCGTCCCGCTGTCAGGGCCCGCAGCATGTCGTACGCACTGAATGAAGACTCCCCCGGTGATCGCGGCAACGCTCGGTTTCTTGCGGTCGCCGCTGATCTGGCTTATCTCCCCGCTGCGGAGGGACCGGCGAAGTTCCAGCAGGAGCTGGGACTGACAGCGCAGTTGATCTCGCATGGCAACACGCAGGCGTACGTGGCCGGGAATGACGACAATCTCGTGCTGGCATTTCGTGGCACCGAATCGCCCACCGGGATTGAGGGCTTGAAGGACTGGCTGCTGACGAATGCATTGAACTTGCTGGTCGTTCCCGAGGGGCGGCTGGGGACCGACCTGGCCGCCGCCGGGGTCGGTGCCCGGTTCCACCAGGGCTTCGTCACCGCCATCGAGAGCGTCTGGCCCGACGTGCTGAAACTGGTCGAAGCCGAGCAGCAGCGGCTGGAGCGGCCCATCTGGGTGACGG
>CAIUHT010000840.1 GCA_903898975.1 uncultured Planctomycetaceae bacterium | reverse complement strand
AGAGCGGCAGAAGGTCGCGCAGGCGCTGGAGTTTCTGACGCCGGAAGGGTACGAGTTCTGGATTCGGATCGGCATGGCGCTGCACAGTGCCAGCGGCGGGTCGGATGACGGGTTCAGCCTGTGGCATGACTGGTCGGCAACAGGAGCCAGTGCTCGAAGGGCGGATTCGCGCCCTGGAGACAGGCTTTCGCATGCAGTTCGCCGCGAGCGAGGCGTTTGACGTCTCGCGCGAGCCGGCGGAGATCCGCGAAGAGTATGGGGGCACCCAGTTTGCTCAAGGCTGCCTGCTGGCCCGGCGGCTGGTCGAGCGGGGTGTGCGGATGGTGCAGGTGTATTACGGCGATGGGCAACCGTGGGATACGCACCGCAATCACGACCAGACGACCCGCAAGCTGTGCGGCGATATCGACCGCCCCGTGGCAGCGTTGCTGGCCGACCTGAAGCGTCGAGGGTTGCTGGATGAGACCCTGGTGATCTGGGGCGGGGAGTTTGGTCGGACCCCGACGAGTGAGAGCGGCGATGGGCGGGACCACAACCACTGGGGCTTCAGCATGTTCCTGGCCGGGGGTGGGGTCCGCGGGGGGATGGCCTACGGGGCGACCGACGACTTTGGGTTTCGCGCCGTGGAGAACCGGGTCCATGTGCACGATCTGCACGCGACCCTGCTGCACCTGCTGGGGCTGGACCATGAGCGGCTGACATTTCGGCATGCGGGGCGCGATTATCGGCTGACCGATGTGTCGGGGCGGGTTGTGCGCGAGATCTTGCTGTAAGGAACTCCTGGCATGTGCGGATCGGGCAGGCATCGACAGGGGCGGTCCCCATGAGTGGGGAAGTGACCGCATGGCACGAGGCGGGACATGCCTTTGTGGCTCTCTGGGTGGGGGCCCGGGTGCGGTCGGTGACCATCGAACCTGATTCGGATGACGGACCCGAACGGACAGGGGACACTCGAATTGCCCGGAAGCATGGCCGGTTCGCCGGTCGCAAGCTGCACGAGGGGCAGGTGCTGGTATCGCTGGCGGGCCCGGTCGCCGAGATGCTGCACACCGGCGACCCCTGGCATCCGGGGCTGGTTCCCGAATGGGCGGGAGACTGGCGGGACGCGTGGGCCGCCGCGGGGGAGTTTCTTCCGGATGAGCGGGAGCGGTTGGCGTATCTTGAGCAACGGTCGCTGTGGTTGTATCGCTGGTTGAGGCGAGATGAACACTGGGCCTGCCTGGGGGCACTGGTCGACAACTTGCTGGCTCACGAGACCCTGGAGGGGGACGAGGTGACCGAGATCTACGAGGCGTGGATGTTGTAGGGGGACCATTCGCACCCCAGCTTGGCGGGCTGCCACTGAGCGGCGAGTGTGGGAAGGGGCAGTGGGGGGTGAAGTGGCTGTCGGGCCGGTCAATCCGGCGTGGAGCGGTCATTTGTGTTAGGATGCAGTTCTCTCAGGCAGAGCTGACCCCAATTCCACGAGCCCTTCGAGCAGTGCCCGTGTCCTCGACCGCGCCGACTCCCGCCGACGAACTGGAGAGCCAGACCCAGGCGATTGGCCAATCCCTCTGGAAGCACCTGAGGCGGTCCAGCCCGTCAGTGCTTGACCGTCGCTGGTGGGATGAGCGGATCCTGGCGTGGGCGATGACCGATGAAGCGGTCAAGGTGCAGATGTTCCGCTTCATCGACGTGCTGCCGATGCTGCGGACTCCCGAGGCGGTCACCCGGCACTTGCGCGAGTACTTTGAAGAGGTCGCCGATCACTTCCCGGGGGCGGCCCGACTGGCGCTCGAGGTGTCATCCCCCGGGTCGGTGCTGGGTCGGGCGGT
>CAIUHT010000839.1 GCA_903898975.1 uncultured Planctomycetaceae bacterium | reverse complement strand
TGCGCCACCAGGGCGGCCAGTGCCCGCGCCCCCTGTTCCGCCCCCGCGTCGTTCGTGGTCGCCGCGATCCACTCTCCCCGGGCGTCGACTTCCGCCAGCCGCCGCACCAGGGCCTGCGCTTCGCCGCGCAGATCAATCAGAGGCACCCGCAGGTCACGGGCCACCTGCCGCACTCCCTCGGCGACCGCCGCTGGAGCGGGCCACTCCAACTGGCCTGGCGTCGCTCCGCCACTCCCGGCCGGGGCCCCCTCCCCCACTGCGACAAGTGGTACCGGTGCCGTGATCAGCACGGGCCGAATCTTGGCGGCCCGCGCCTCACCGATGCGGTCCCGCAACGCCTTCTGCCAGCCGGCGCGATCGCGGCCGGGCGCGGCCGCTTCGCCCCCCTCCCCCGGCCCAGTCACCTGCACGAAGACCCAATCGGGTCGACTCTCGAGCGCGGCCCGCCACTCGGTCTGCGCACGGTCGCTGGTGGGGTCGAATGGTCCCCCCGCCCGGCTGTCGACCGCCACCCGTCCCGAAAACATCCCGGTCCAGAACCGACTCCATGGGCTCGACGCCAGCCCCTCCCCCCGCTCAACGCCAACCACAGCCAGCCGGGGCGAATAGCCTCCTGGAAGATCGGCAGCAGTTCGGTCAGCCGCCACCACCATTCCCCGGACACCCCCAACACCCACCAGGCAGGCCACTCCCAACCACAGCAGACCCGTCCTCAGCAGTCCCAACGCTGGCCACCTTCCCGACGAAACATGCGACCAGCCTGGCGACGCCAGCGGCCCACCAACCTCAGGCCGCAGTGGTGCAGACCCGGTGCTCCCACAGCGAGTCCCATTCACATTTCCCGCCATGTGTTCGCCTCGAATCTTCATCGCCCAGCTCACTTTCGACTTCAGCAGGTGTGATGCCTTACACACTCCACCGCACAATCACACACCTCGCTCGCGTGCCGCCTGCGCATACACCCTGACTCGCGACAACCAGCCACGGAACTGTCCGCGCGATCGCATTCGAACGTCACGCCCTGGTCGGTGGCTTCAGCCTCTTCCGCCCGGATCGCAACTGCTCGCCGTATGAACGGCACCAGCCTTCAAGAGCCAGTCCTGCTCGCGTGGAACCGCGGCCCCGTCACTCGAAGACTTCCTCTTTCGGAATGGGCCAGTCGTCAGTCCGGAACGCCCCGACCGGGAGGCCGCTCAGGGTGTACAGCCGATAGACCCCGCGCTGACTCCACACATGCCGCGCCGCCTGTGGCTCGGCGACCAGGTCGTGCCACACCGCCACCGTGTCGGGCCCCAGCACCTCGGCCCGGGCGGGCAGAAATTTGTGGTCTTCGCCCGCAATCGCGAACCCCGACGGACCGCCATTCATCTGCAACCCGTCGCCCGGCTCAATCTTGAACTTCAACAGCAGGCGGTGCCCCTCCCGCCGGCTCGATTCGAGCACTGGTGTCTTCCAGCGGGCCGTTCGATCGCCGTACAACTCGCTCCGGGCCCACGCCACTGCCCGGCGGGCAATCGGCCGCTTCACCATGGGGTGAATGTCGGTGTGCGGGAAATCCCCCGTCACCACAAACCCGGTCCGCGGCAACGACCGATGGGCCCGGTGTTGCCACTCTTGCAGCAGGGGCAGCTTGGTCTGCCAATAGACCCGGTCGTGGTTGTCCCAGCCGCAGACCTGCATCAGGCAGATCGGCAGCTCCGGGTCGCCGAACGCCGCCCGCCACGAGGTCACCACTCCCGGATACGTCTGGGCGAACGGATCGAGTTTATCGAAGTAGTTGTTCTCGCCCTGATAATAGAAGGCTCCCCTCAGGGCCAGCCGCCTGAGGGGCCAGATCATCGCGTTGAACGGGCCGGCGGGAAACCCGCGCTCGCTCGCGGGGTCGGGCCGCAGCGCCGGTTTACCCGGGGGGTTCTTGCCCGCCTGCTTCGCCGCGGCGACCCGCTGCTCCCACTCGACCAGCTCTTTTTCCCACTGTTCACGGGCTCCCTGCTCGGTCCACGCGTCGGCCGCCGCCTCTTTCGCCGCCACGAACTCGCCGGCCTCAGGAATCGCCGCCAGTTGCTCTCGCGAATTCCACGCTGCCGCGATGGTTCCACCCCACGAGGTGTCGATCATCCCGATGGGGACCCCAGTCGCCTGGCGCAACTCGAGCGCCATGTAATACCCCAGCGCACTGAAACCCGAGATCGCCGCATCCCGCGATTTCGCTTCAAACCACCGCAGCGTGGGCACTCCGTCGCCATCCCGCGTCGATTCGGGAAACCACTCCTGGGGCTGCCGGGCCGACTGCTGCGGGACCGTCATCACCCGCAGCCAGGGATGCTCAACCCCCAGCGTCAACCGTGTCTCGGGAGCGTTCTGATGCCCGTCCGTCCGCCACCAGAGGGGCATCTCCATGTTGCTTTGCCCCCCCAGCAGCCAGACCTCGCCCACCAGCACGTCGCGCAGCACCACCTCGGCGTCCCCGCTCGAGACCCGCAGGTCGCGCCCCTGGTCGCTCGCGGGGAGTGCCGGGAGTTCCGCCTGCCAGTTCCCGCTGGCGTCCACCCGCGCCATCGCCTGCCGCCCCGCGAATTCGACCCGCACCTCGGCTCCCGCCGGTGCATGTCCCCAAATCCGTACGGGACGGTCACGCTGCAGAACCATGTGGTCCCCCAGCACGGGGGAGAGTTCCAGCCCGGCTCCACTCGCCCGTCGGTGGGGCCCCAGGCAAACCACCAGGCACACCACCAACCACGGGCCCAAGACCGAGATCTGCTTGCCGCGCATGCCAGCCATCCACCGCCGGGGGAAAATCCTGAGCGCATTGGCCCCCTCCAGTCCAAGCCGCCAACGTCCCAGGCCTCTCGCCTGATGCCGTTCACAACTCGGCCGACCGCGGGGAGACACTCCCCCCCCGGTACCAAGCCTCGGCCCCGAATCTGGCCAATCACGGGGGAGGTGTCAACCACATCGCCCGGTCCAACTCGCCTCGGGACGCTCCGCCCCTCTCAGGTCGGCTCCGCTGAAGTGACCATCAGCGCAGACCACAACGGGCTCAACGCCCGCGTTCGTTTGCCAATCGCATAACTTAGAGGTGAAAGGGCCCGCGAGTTTGGCGGCGACACCACTGGCCCCAGGGCGGAATCACCTCGCATGAACCCCGGTCCGCAATCTCACCAGCGGCATCCCCCGGAAGCAACTGCCCATTCCGCACGTACCCCCATTCAGCACGTACCCTGCCAGCACATACCCCGACAGCACTCAAAACTCAGCGGCGAAGTTATGCCCCACGCGATCTGCGCCGCAGGACCGAAGATTCTTGCAGCGCGCGAATGACCCGCTCGCTCGTCCCGCGCCGCGTCAGGTAGACAATGTTTTCGGGCCGGTCTTCAAACCGCGATCCCCGCTCCCGCAACAGGTCGCACACCAGGTCTTCACTCACCCCCTCGTCGAGCATCCGCAGAACCTCGTCGCTCGCCAACGCGCGATCCCACTGATCCTGCCGATACGCCGCCAGGTACATCTCGTGCCGGGCTTCATCCCGCTCGGCCCGCAAATCCTCGGCCTGGCCAATCAGCCCCCCCGCCACCGCTCCGGTCGCCGCCCCCAACGCCGCCCCGGTCACGGTGTTCCCCCCCTGGTGCCCCACCACCGCTCCAGCCACGCCCCCCAACGCGCCGCCAATCCCGGCCCCGGCCGCTGTGCGTGGTCCCCGGCAACCGGTCGCGGTCGTCACCGCCAGCAACCCGGCGCAGCACCAACCCCAGACCCGCAGCGAGTTTCCCAGATTCCCCAGCTTGACCGTCATGGACTTCATCTCCCTGTCCCTCCGCCTGCCAGCCCGTCCGTTGCGACGTGGGGCCCCCTTCGAGGCCCGCCCCCCTCCGGCCATATCGGATCTTCCAGTCAGGCAACTTGAGTCGAGTTGAAGGCCCAGCACCCAACATCGCCCCACTCTCCACCCTCCACCCTCCACCCTCCACCAAATCTTCACCGCCACTTCCTCACAGCCCACCCGGGCATCGTGTTTGATCGATCAACCCGGCGGCGCGCTTCAGAAACTCGAACGGCCTCGATCGAACATGTCCTGCCGAAACCTGCCAGCGCGGCTGGGCGAGTGGTACCATCGCGAGCAGCCCCGCCCGGGACGCTCACGGTCCTCCGCACGCCCTGAATGAACCGACGGTGCCGCGCCCCCGCACTCACAACCACTCCCCACACCACTGCGATCAAGCCCTGATCCATCCCGGCCCGCCAGCTCGCTTCGCGCCACGCCCCCAACCCTCACGCACTTTCAAGTCGCTCGCCGTTCACAGAGCCCACTCTCCGCCCGCCATTCTCGCCGATGTCCGAAACTCAGCCCGACCTGCTGTATGAACAGTCTGGCCCCGTGGCCACTGTGACTCTCAATCGACCCGATCGCCGCAACGCGCTGGCCCTCGCTCTTATCGAGTCGCTTGAACGGAAGCTGGCCCAGCTCGCCACCGACCCGTCGGTGCGCGTCGTCATCCTTGCCGCCGCGGGGCCGGTCTTCTGCTCGGGGCACGACCTCCGCGAACTCGCCACCGCGACCCCCGAGCAAGGCGAGCAACTCTTCTCGGCCTGTGCCCACATGATGCTCACGCTCCGCAACCTGCCCCAGCCGGTCATCGGACGGGTGCAGGGCCTGGCGACCGCGGCGGGCTGCCAGCTGGC
>CAIUHT010000838.1 GCA_903898975.1 uncultured Planctomycetaceae bacterium | reverse complement strand
TTTGAACTCCCGGGCGATTTTTTCTCAAGCACCGGGGTCCGCGGGGGAGTAAGCTGAAAAAGTTCCCCAGCTTCTCGAATCGTCACGATCCTCCATCTAGAATCGTATTCTGGGGGCCGGCAGGCTGTTTTTCCTTGAGTCCTCATCCAGTCTTTTTCTGACGGAGTTCTCTCCATGAAGTCGCGTCTCGTTCGGTGGGCGGCGGCGGGGCTGACGGCCGGTGGGCTGTTCGTCTCGTCAGCCTGGGCCCAGGCCCCCGCTGGTTCGCCTCCCAGTCCCCCGCAGAAGACCCCCTTTGAATCAGCCACGGGCGGAGCCCGCAAGGCCGAGGGACTCTTCACCGTCTACTCCAAGGACCAGCAGATCCTGGTCGAACTCCCCCCCTCGGCGATTGGGCAGAACTTCATTGTTCTCACCTCGATCGCCCGCGGGATCTCCACCGGGCAGGTGCTCGGCGGAATGAGCTGGGGCTTCGGTGACGACGCCGTCTGGAGCTTCGCCAAGGTGGGCGACAAGGTCCACGTGCTCCGCCGCAATCCCCGGTTCCGCGCCGCCCCCGGCAGCCCCGAGGCGGCCGCCGTCAAGATGGCCTACAGCGACAGCGTGCTGTACGCCCTCCCCGTGATCACCACCGGCCCCTCCGGTGGCATGCTGGTCGACATGACCCGCGTCTTGCTCTCTGATGACCAGGGGATTGGCCGCTCGATTGGCATGGGCTTCGCCCCCGATCGTTCGACCGTCGGCTCGATCAAGAGTTACCCCACCAACACCGAGATCGAGGTCAACGCCGTCTACGCCGGCAATGGCGATCTCGACACCGTTCCCGATTCGCGCGGGGCCCAGGTCACGGTGCACTACAGCATCAGCCGGCTCCCCCAGAACGACTACCGCCCCCGCGTCGCCGATGACCGCGTCGGATACTTCCTGACCGCCGTCAAAGACTTCAGCGACAAGAAGTCGGAAGAGAACTTCGACCGGTTCATCAACCGCTGGCACCTGAAGAAGAAAGATCCGTCGGCGAAGCTTTCGCCCCCCGAAGAACCGATCATCTTCTACATCGAGAAGACCACCCCCATCAATCTGCGTCCGTACATCCGGGCCGGGATTGAAGAGTGGAACAAGGCGTTCGCCAAGCTGGGCATCGACAATGCCGTGCAGGTCCGCGACCAGCGCGACAACGACGACATCGACCCCGAAGACGTGCGGTACAACTTTTTCCGCTGGATCACCGCCAACGCCGGCTTCGCCATGGGCCCGTCGCGGGTCAACCCCTTCACCGGGCAGATCCTCGACGCCGACATCATTTTCGACGCCGACTTCCTCAGCACCTGGAAGCAGCAGTACGAAACCTTCACCCCCTCGGAAATGGCCCTGCTCATGGGCCAGCCCGCCGATGACAGCCTCGACGCCTTCGCCCAGATGCTGCGGGGTCGCCACGCTCACCGTCACGGCGATCGCTGCGATTACTGCCAGGCCGCGGGAGGCCAGCTCGGTTACGCTGCCACCACCATGCTGCTGCGGGGCGAAATCGCCGCCCCGGCTCCCGGCCTCCCCGACGAACTGATCGCGCAGGGCCTCAAGGAAGTGGTCATGCACGAAGTGGGGCACACCCTCGGACTCCGGCACAACTTCAAGGCCAGCACCTGGAAGCCCCTTGCCGAGATCGACAACCCCGCCCTCCCCACCACCGAGGCGACCGTCGCCAGCGTGATGGACTACACCCCCACCAACATCGCCCCCAAGGGCCAGAAGCAGGGGCTGTACTACACCGGCACGATCGGCCCCTACGACTACTGGGCCATCGAGTACGGTTACAAGGTGATCCAGGGGAACGAAGCCGAGGAACTCAAGAAGATCGCCTCGCGCGGCAGTGAGCCCGGCCTCGATTACCTGACCGACGAAGACACCCGCGGCAGCATCGACTCCGACCCCCTCTCGAACCGGTTTGACCTCGGGAAAGATCCCCTCGAGTTCGCCCGGCGCGAGACCAAGGCGGCGTCGGAACTCTGGTCGCAGGTCGTGGACCGCGCCGTCGCCCCGGGCGAAGGCTACCAGCGGGCCCGCCAGGCCTTCGGAATGCTCTTCATGAAGTACTGGCAGACCCTGTCGTACGTCTCCCGGGTTCCCGGCGGGATGTACGTTCACCGCGATCACAAGGGGGACCCCAACGGCCGCAAGCCGTTCGTCCCCGTCGAGGCGGGCAAGCAGCGCGATGCCATGAAGCTGCTGACCGAGTCGGCGTTCAACATCCCGGCCCTCCCCCCCGCCGATGTGCTCAACTCGCTGGCCTCCAGCCGGTGGAGTCACTGGGGAACGCGCGATGTCTCCCGCCTCGACTACCCCGTCCAGGCCCAGATTGGCAACGCCCAGAACAACATCCTGTCGCAGTTGCTGTCGACCACCGTGCTGACCCGGCTGAGTGACACCGAACTCAAGGTGGCCCCCGACGCCGATCTCTACACCTTGGCCGAACACCTGCGGATGCTGGTCGACGGCGTCTTCACCGAGATTCGCGAGGCCCCCAAGCCGGGCGAATACAACAACCGCAAGCCCTACATCAGCACCCTCCGCCGCAACCTGCAGCGGAACGCTCTCAAGCGGATGGCCGGGGCGATCAACAGCAGCCCCTCGGCTGGTCTCGCTGCCCTGCTCGGTGGCGGCGGCAGTGGGGGCGTGCCTGAAGATGTCCGGACCCTCATGCGGATGCACCTGACCGACCTCGACAAGCAGGTCACCGCCCTGCTGGGTGCCGCCGATGTGAAGCTCGACGACTACACCCGGGCCCACCTGCAGGACACGCAGGA
>CAIUHT010000837.1 GCA_903898975.1 uncultured Planctomycetaceae bacterium | reverse complement strand
TCCCGAGTTCCCCAGCACAATCACCGGCGACTGGCGTTCGATCTGCGCGAGCAACTCCTGCGTTTCGGTCGCCCGGCCGAAGAAGTACCGGCGATAGTCGGTCTTTCCGTCGTTGTCGAAGACTCCCAGGCCTGGGAAAGGGCAGATCATCGGCCCGGCAGCTTGGGGCGTTTCCGCCGCTGGTGCAGGGAGATCGCCCCGGGCCAGCGTCGTGAACGAGACCTCGAGCGCCTCTTGGGCCACGCCGTTCAAGATGGCCTGCAGCTCCCCCAGCGTGCGCCGCGCGGTCGCCTGTTCAGGAACATTCCGACCACTCTGTTCCAGCCTCCGCAACAGCGTCACCGCTCCTCGGGCCTGGGTGATCCACTTGGCGACTTCCGGCACCAGCACCGGCGCCCGGTCGGGCAATTGCCGTTCGAGTTCCCCCAGCCCCAACTCCCACTCATCGGTGGTCAGGTCGGCTTCGTCGCTGAACAGGGCCCGCCCCCCCAGCCGGCTGTAGAGATTCGGAACGAGAACGTCACCGTGGCCGGCCAGCCCGGCACACGCCTCGACCAGGGCGACGTCGGGGGCCCCCTGGGTGCGGAGGGACTGGTAGAACGACTGGCTCAACGCTCCCGCCAGTTCCATGCTGACTGGCCGGGTCATGGCAACGACAGCGGGCACCCCCAGGTCGCGGACCAGCCGCTGGGCCAAGCCCTCCAGGGCCACTCCCCCCTCCTGGGTCGCGGTCTGGCAACTGCACAGGAAGGTCAGGTGCGGCAGCGTCTGCGCACCGGTCAACTGGCCCAGGCGGTCCAGCAAGGTTTCGGCCGAGACCCGCTCCACCAGGCTGGTGGGGTCCGTCGGATCGACTGGCTGGGGCGATCGCAGAAACAGGTAATTTTCCCGCCGTCGTGAGCCGGCCGGCGAGGCGATTTCCGGGCCCCGCACGCCGTGACAGACGAGGTGCAGCAGTTCATAGCGCTCGGTGGAGATGCGACTGCAGATCTCGGCGAGCGTGGGCCAGCCGTCGGCACCGGGCACAAGCTGTTCCCCGTCGCAGGCGAGGACCGTGCAGGGAATCTGGCCAAGCGCCGAGCGCAGTCGGGCGACCGTCGCCGCGGCGTCAAACTCCGCCAGTCCATACGGCCGGGCGGGGCCGAGGTTGACCACCACCACCAGGGCATTGAGTCCCACGCGGGTGATCGCCGGGAAACGGCGTTCGGTGATCGAGGGAATATACATCGACAAGGGGGTCTGCTGTTGCAGCCGAAGGAACCGCCACTGCCCGGAGTCGTCACGGGCGGCCAGTCGTTCCCAGTGGAGCCCGCGCAACGACTCGTCTTCGACCGACAGCAGCACATGCAGCGGTTTGCCAGCGGTGGTGGCCGCCGTTCGCTGACGTTCGAACAGGCGTTCGATCTCGCGGGCAAAGAGCCCTTCGCCCAGCCGGCGGCCGTAGTCGCGCTGCCCCTGGGCATCGTGCGGCAGAGTGGCCAGGGAGGCGAGGGTGTCGTCAGCGAGTGCGAAGGGGGCCTCGGCCCGGGCTCCGACGGCGAGGCCGGGTTGTTGCGTCTCGGCAATCACCCACCGGGCGTTGCCCATTTGCCGCAGAC
>CAIUHT010000836.1 GCA_903898975.1 uncultured Planctomycetaceae bacterium | reverse complement strand
TGGTCACTCACTCTGCGGTCTGGCACGCGCTGTGGCTTCTCCCGCTTCCCGACATCGGCGTGACTATACTGAAATTCATTTCTTATATACAAGACAGCAGTGAGTGGTGGTGGTGTGGCCACAGGGCGGGGTGCAGACTGGCCTGGGCGGGCCTGGTTTTCGCCCTCGATTCCCCACCACCCGCTTGCGCACAGCCCCCCGCCGGGGACGATCTTGAGCCCCCGCCCCTGTTTTTGCTAAAAGCCCGCGTTTTCCCCGACCGGCTGCACCCCGCACGCCCCTGTGACCGCATGCTCCGTTCCCTGCGACGCTGGCTGTGCCCCGACATGGCGATCGACCTGGGAACCACGCACACCCAGATCGTCGTCGAAGGCCGGGGGCTGGTCCTCGATGAACCCTCGGTGGTCGTCCTCGCCCGGGGGAGTCGCAAAATCCTCGGACGCGGCACCGCGGTCGGGCGCCTCGCCCGGCAAATGCTGGGCCGCACCCCCGACTCGCTCACCGCCGCCTGCCCCCTGCAAGCCGGGGCGATCACCGACTTCCATCTCTGCGAGTCGATGCTGCGGTACTTTCTGACCAAGGCGGCACCCAGTCGGGCCGGGCTGCGGCCACGCCTGGTCATGGCGGTCCCCGGCAGCATCACCCCGGTGGAAAAGCGGGCGGTCTTCACCTGCGCGGAACGGGCCGGGGCCGGGGAAGTCTTCCTCGTCCCCGTCGCTCTCGCCGCGGCCATCGGGACCGGTCTCCCCATTGGCGAACCACTCGCCAGCCTGATCTGCGACCTGGGGGGGGGGACCACCGATATCGCCGTCTTCAGCCTGGGCGATGTGGTCGCCCAGCGATCGCTGCGCTTCGGGGGAGCCGATCTTGATGAGGCGATCGTCCGGCACCTCCGGCAGCATTTCTCGCTGAAGATTGGCCGGCAGACCGCCGAGCAGTTGAAACTGGAAGTCGGCAGTGCCGCTGACCTCGAGCAGGAACTCTCGACCGAAGTCCGCGGGCGGGATGTGGCGAGCGGGGTGCCACGCAAGCTGTTGCTGACCAGCAAGGAGATGCGACTCGCCCTCCGCCAGCCGCTCACCGAGATTCTCAACGGCCTGAAGCAGGTGATCGAGCAGTGCCCGGCAGAGCTGGTCGCCGACCTGGTGGACCATGGCCTGGTGCTGACAGGGGGCGGGGCCCGCCTGCGGGGCATTGACCAGTTCTTCTCGGAGGAACTCAACATTCCCGTCCGGGTCGCCCAGGAACCCCACACCGCCGTGGTCCGCGGTGCCGCCATCTGCCTCGACCATCTCGCCCACTGGCGGGACGCCCTGGAAGGACTCGCCGATGCGGCGTGAACCACGGGGGGCCGACGCCGCGGGAGGCCGCTTCCCGTGGGCGCTCGCCGGGGGAGTGCTGCTGCTGGCCGCGGCCCTGAACGTGGGCCCACCCGGACCACTGGGGCAACTGCGGGGCGTGTTGCGTGACGCCTTCCGCCCGGGGCTGATGCTGCTCGATGGAGTCGCCGACCGGGTCGAGAGTTTGTGCGGAGGGACCCGCCCGGCTGCTCCCGACGATCCCACCAGCGCGACCGCGACGCGGATTCGCGAACTCGAACTCGAGACCGCGCGACTGCGACGCGAACTGGAAGTGACCCGTGCCCGCGGGGCCCGTCCCCGGGGCGAGGCGACCACACCGCTGCTGGCCCCCGGCCTGGTCACCGCCCGCTGGCTGGGGGGCGAGTCGATCGCCCACCTGCGGTCGAGTGGCATTCTTTCGGCAGGGAGTCGAGAGGGGGTCGCTGAATCGGCCCTGGTGCTGGCCGCCCCTGGCCCCCGGGTCGACCTCGGACAGCGGGATGGTCTGGCCTCGGGAGACCCGGTCTTCGCCGGGCGGGTGGTGCTGGGGAAAATCGCCGAGGTCGGCCAATT
>CAIUHT010000835.1 GCA_903898975.1 uncultured Planctomycetaceae bacterium | reverse complement strand
CGGTTCTCGAGCACCTGGCAGATCAGTGGAGCACCGCAGTCGGCGAACTCGGCCAACTCGACTGCCGTCCCCTCGATGCAGCGACACCTCAGGCCCAGCGAGTTCGCCGCCTCGATCACCCAGACCCACCAAGCCTGTGGCCCCTCGGAAGAGGACGCGTCCTGTGCTTCCTGCAGTGCCCGCCTCAACCCCGATCGATCGATCGGCAGATCGCCTTCCAGCAAGACCTGCTCGATCAGCCACTGCAAATCGTTCAGTGTCTGTGCGGGATTCTCTTCCAAAATAGCGCCGCTGGTCGAAATCATGGCACAACGTGTGTCAGGAGTGGGAATTACAACATGATTCTATGGAAAACGGTCAACTCACCAAGACGGTTCATGGAATGAAATCATAGAAAAAAAGAAAGCGTCACATTCTCTGACCCTGCCCTCCGTCAAACCGTGCGGGCGGGCCTCCCGGTTTTGCGGAACTTGGGGGTCTTTACCGGCAAAACCAGCACGACTGATCGGAGACGCTTCTCCCGGACGATCCTCCAGACCGAGAGGGTCTCTACGACCGTCACGGAGCGGACGTCGACCGCCTCCCCCCCCAAGTCTGCCAGGGATGGACGACTGACCATGCGACACCTGTCACTGCTGATGTTCTGCGGACTCTGCGTCCAGGCGTGGGGTTGCGCCGCGCTCGATCCCAGTTGTGCGGTCTGTCGGGAACTGACCGGCCCCCAGGCGGGGCGCTCGCTGGCCTACTGCCCCGACACCGACCTCGCGTGCATCGAGTGCCATCCCTGGTTCGGGTGTCCCAATTCGTGGACCCCGGGCTGCGATCGCCGCCTCATCTGTGGGCCCGAGCACGCCCCCCCCGCCGACTCGGCCCGGTCGGTCTACGCGCTCCCCTCCTCGCTGCAGATGCGCGAGTCCCGCCGCGAGTTCCAACGTGACCCCAAGCGGAGCGACCTGCCCCGGGCAATCAGCCCCGGAGCCTCGTCGCCCCTGGGCTCGCCGCGAAGCCCTGTGCCCGGCGATCTCCCCCCCGAGCCCATCAGCCCCTAGTCTCAGGCCAATGCACGCGGTGCAACGCCCTCCAGCCGCTGACACACCGGGCGTCGCGCCTGATCGCGCAGGCTCCCGACGGGGACGCCAGCCGGAATTGGCGACGCTCGCTTGCGAAAAATCGCACCACGGCTCGGCGGAAACGCACAGCGCACCCAGCCTGCTCGACCGACGGGAGCTCCACGCCGATCGCCGCACTGCCCGACCGGCGCGCAGCCAGTCTACTGCGGGCGGGACGGTGATTCGGCCTGCTCGGCTGGTTCTTCAATCAGCAGTCGCTGGTTCAGCGTGAAGGGACCGGACAGCACCTGCTCGCGTCCGGTCGGCCAGGTGACCCGGATTTCTTCCACCTGCGCGTCGGCTTCAAACCCGAAGTGCAACGGCTGCGAACTCTGCGAGAGATACCCCGACTGTCCATCGTGAAACTGGACCTGGCTCCCCGCCGAGCTCCGCACCGTCACGCGGGCCCCCAGCCCGTCGCGGTTCGATTTCGACCCCCGCAGCACCACCGAGAGATGCTGCAACCCCGGATGCCGCTGACGGAGATCGCTGATCAACACCATGGGCGGGGTGTGGAAGTCGTTGGTCACAATGTCGAGGTCGCCATCCGCATCGAGATCGGCAATCACCGAGCCCCGCGATCCCAGCGCCCCCCACACCTGCACTCGGCCCGACCGCCCCGCACACTGCGGATGGCCGCTGTCGGGCCCGTCGCAGTCCAACTGGTACCACGGGGCGGCAATCGCCCCCCCGCGGCGGGGTTCGACCCCCACCAGGAACTCCGCGTCATCGAACCGCTCGCCGCCGCGATTCAGCAGCAGCGAATTGGGATGATAGCGCCACTTCAGGTTCATGCACGACGTGATGAACACGTCCTGCCAGCCATCGCCGTTCAGGTCGCCAGCGCTCAACCCCCAGGGCCAGTAGTTCTCGCTGTTGACCCGCTCTGAGACCTCCTCGTACCCGCCCCCCGGCTTGGCCAGGTAGAAGGCGTTACCCAGCACGTTCTTCCCGGGCACCCGGCTGCGAAAGTACGACTCGGGCATGGCGGCGGGGGGCGACTTCTCTTTTTCGCCCACGCCGTACGGCTTTTCTTCCCACATGTCGGCATGCATGTTGGTGGTGTAAATGTCAGGTCGACCGTCGTTGTTGAAGTCAATGACCTTGACCCCCATCGAACCCCACGCATAAGCGGGCAACAGGGTGGTCGAACGACGTTCAAATCGCCGGCCTTCCAGGTTCTCCCAGTACTCGTCATTCCCCTGCATGCTCAGCACATACAGGTCGGTCCAGCCATCAGCGTTGGCATCGAGCGGGGTGGCATCGCCACTCCAGCCCGTATCAACCAGTCCGGTCTCCTCCGAGACATCCTGGAATTTGCCCCCACCCAGGTTGCGGTACAAAATGCTGGGCTCGGTGCGCTCGGGGTAGAGATGGGCGGCGAAGGCCTCTTTCATCCCGATGTAATAAGTCGAGGTCCGCCCCTCGCGGTCGACACTTTGACCGACCGTCTCTTCCGTGAATTTGCCGACGTTCACCAGGAACAGATCGAGCAGTCCATCGCGGTCGTAGTCAAAGAACTCGGCGCTCGACGAATGCCCCGTGTAGGCCAGCCCCGCCTCCTCGGTCTGATCACGAAAGTGCCCCTGGCCGTCGTTCACAAACAGGGCGTTCCCAAACCGGGTGGTGGTGACGTAGAGGTCGGGATCGCCGTCATTGTCGATGTCGGCGAACGAGGCCGAAACCGCCACCCGCCCCAGCAGCCTGGTTCCGGAGGTCTCGGTCACATCTTCAAACCGCCCGCCCCCCACGTTTCGCCACAGCTCGCTGCCACCGATCTGGCTGGGGAAATACAGGTCAAGCAGCCCGTCGCCGTCGATATCGGCCGCCGCCAGCCCGTTGGCATGGTCGTAATGATTCATCTTCCAGTCGCGGGATGAATCGGAGACCGCCTGGTTGCGGAACGTGATGCCCGACTCGGCCAGCCGGTCTTCAAAGCGGAAGTCGTTCCGCTGGGGCAGCCCGGCCCGCGTCGCCTCCTGGGCGGCGGCGCGATCTTCCATCCAGGGGGCGTACATCAGGTCCTCGGGCTCGGCCACATGGGTGATATGCGGCTGGGTGGCATCGGTCCCCGGTTCGTTCAGCACCTCCCGAAATGCCGCCAGCATGGCCCGCACACCGCTGTCGGTGGTCGCGTCGAAAAACCCACGGACCCGCAGTTGCGCGTCAACCACCGCCAATTGCTCGAACGCAGCCTGCCCCCCGGCTCCGCCCGCCAGGCGGAACCCCGACTCCAGCAACTGGGCGACGGAACCCGCCTCGGCTCCGTGCACAATTCGCCAGAACGCGGGATCGGCCTGCAGCTCAGTCGCTGCCGAGCGGATGTCGTCGGCGACAGAACCGTCTGTGTGCGGCCAGAGGCTCAGGACCTGGATCCGCCCGGTGTCAGGCCACCGCTGCAACTGACGGCCGATGCGCCCCACCGTGTTGGCCAGGGTCTGGCCGGCGGGAGCCTGTGTGAGCGGGGCGAAGCTGGCAATCCAGACCTTGCCCTCCACCGACTGCTCGGTCACGGGCTGCCCCGCCTGATCGAGCAGGGCGAAAGCCGGAAGCTTTTGGAGCACGGGGATTGCCCGACGGCTCCCCTTCGCCGGTTCCGACGCCTCCCCCTTCGTGGAGGCATTTCCCGCAGCGGCACTGCTTTGCTCAGCTTTCGGAGGGCCGTTCGACGTCCCGGTCTCGCGGGCGGAACCCGTCGCGGGCGGAGTTGCTGGCGGGCGATTTCCACACCCCGCGAACAGCACCGTCACCAGCGCTGCGCTCGTCGCCGCACCAACCGGCATGGCGTGGAACAAAGACCAGAGGCGAGAGACAAGAGATCGAGTGCGCGCGACGGTGACCGGGATGACGGGATCCATTTTGTCCTCTGCGAAAGCCGGGGGATGGCGAGTGCTCGCCGCCTGTAGGATACACTCAGACCCCCGGGGGGCGTGAGAGCGCCTCGCCGCTCCGAGACAGAATTCAGCCAGGTTGAGCGAGCGAAAGCCGCGGGGAACCCGTCAGCTGGCCGCTCCCGAAGTG
>CAIUHT010000834.1 GCA_903898975.1 uncultured Planctomycetaceae bacterium | reverse complement strand
CCGCATCACGGCTATCGACCATCGTGGCGGAGGGGCTGCAAAGAGGGCCGACTTACCGCGAGTTGACCAGGTTCAGCGGGCAGTCCGACGGCGGGATGTCCTGCCGAGGAGCATCGCCCCACGCGGCGAGCAGCTGGCCAAGGTCGCTTCCGTCGACCTTGCTGTCGAAGTTGATGTCGGAGGCGGCGTTGAAGCCGGAGTTTGGATCAGACACGACAACCCATGTTGGACAGGTCCAGAAACCAGCGCGCATTGATTAGTTACCACTGTTTGCCGATCCGGAGCGATACCCCCGCGCCTCAACCTTCCCGTCAGACCACGCTCGGAAGATCTGCCCGCCCCACTCTCCAGAGTTGTTGGCGTATCCGGAGCCTTGCGGGCAGTCCTATGAGTCGTGGCTGCCAATCTGGCAGCGACACCAACTGACTGCTGATCACAGTCAACAAGCCGAAATGCCAATCTGGGCGCGTTTGAGACAGTTCGGCCGGGCGCCGAGGCTGGCACGGCGCTTGCCGTCAACGACCGGACCGGGGCGCCGGCTTCCGATCCACGGCAACGGCACCCCAAAGAATTGCTCAAGATTGTTTCCGAGCCGACGCACGTCCCCTCTAGTCAGTAACTAGGAGCAATGTCATGAGCCACCGAGATCCCCTCTTCGTGCAGAGCTGCAACGGCATGACATACATGCTCCCCAACTCCCGCTCCCTCATGGTTTTAGCGGTACCGAGATTGCGACTACGGCAGTCGCTATCACCGCCAGATTCACCATGCAAGGAGTACCAATGTCAACGGGACGCCACTTCGACGAGCACGCTTGCGGCTTGATCTTCCGCCTTCGGGAGGAACAGTCCTCGGAGCGCGTGCGCGCACTCGATGCTCTGTTCGACCATCGCTTCGGAACCGGTTTTCGGGCATGCCAGAACGTGATTCACTGGGAGACGTACCGTCGTAAGGGCGGCCGGACGATCCTCGGAGAACATCGCTCGCGCAATGCGATGGATTGCGCGGGCTGTGAGATTCTCAACGAGACCTACCTTCGCCTTCGGAACCGCGTGAGCTCGGGACCGCTCCCGATCTGTCCGGGAAAGTCAATCCCAGAAAGCGCGGACCTCTCGTCGGGCTTCATGGGATACCTGAAGAAGACGGCGTCCAGGCTGTTCGCACGCACTGGACGTAGCGAGCAGCCGATGTCTATCGGCGAAGCAGAGTGCCCCCGGGACAATGTGACCAAGAAGATCGGCGAACACCGCGACATGCTCGCGTTCCTCGAGAGGAAGGCTTGCCACATTGATCCCGTTCTTTATGCGGCTGTGGTCAGTGCCGTGCGCAGCGACGTGCGATCGTGGCGTCGCTCGACGTGTCAGTCGCTCGAGATCTCTGAATCGGAGTTTCTTTCCAGGTGGCGGCTGCTGAAGGAAACGCTGCAGACGACCTCAGCCGCAAGCGCATGGCCGTACTGACTCGAAATTTGGTCAACGGAATCTTGCTCGCACCGTGGACGGGAGACTCTTTGAAAGCGAAACACCCCCCGCACCTTCAGAATCCGATTGAGGGCTTCGGCGCGTTGCCGTGTCGCCCACACTTTCACATCAACCAACAGGAGCTACCCATGTTCATCAACGGTTACCAGCGTCGCTTCCCCCGCCACGGCATGTTCAAGGCTGCCCGCGCCGGCCTCGTCAACGTCCCCGGCTTCAACCGCTAATCGCAACCCGCGAATCTCAGAAGAGGACATCATCACATGTGGCAGACCCGCCTCTTCAAGTTTCCCCGCGTCGTTCCCGTCATGTTCGCGCGCAGCCACTTCCCCAGTCGCCCCATCAACCCAGGATCGATCGTCCGGACCCGCAGGCTCGGCACGGTCTCGGTCAAGTCGCACACCCGCCACATCGGCTTCTGAACAAAGCCAAAATCAACCAAGAAAGGAGTCCCCGCCTCATGAGCTTCGTCCGCTTCCACTTCCGCAGCAATGGCCATGGCCGCCGCGTCCTGGTTCACAGCTACCGAACGCGTTAAACCAACCTTCGGTCAGCTGACTGCCATGGAAGGCAGTCAGTTGGCTGACGAAAGTCGCTTCATCAGCGAGATACATGTCTTTCGAATTTGCTCCGGCGCGTTGCCGGG
>CAIUHT010000833.1 GCA_903898975.1 uncultured Planctomycetaceae bacterium | reverse complement strand
CGTGCTTCTCCGCGTGACCGGCTCGAATACAATTCGCTCACTCGGTTGGTCTGTTGTTCCCTCTCTTTTTGAATCTGCGATTCTGCCTGCCATGCCCAAGATGAAAGCCGTCGCCGTCCGTCCTGGTCAGCCCCACAGTGTGCATCTTGCCGAGCTGGACAAGCCGACGCTCGACCAGGTCCCCAATGGCCGGGGGGTGCTGGTCAAGGTGCTGAAAGTCGGGGTCGATGCGACCGACCGCGAGATCAACGACGCCCTCTACGGGAACGCTCCCCCGGGCTACGACTTCCTGGTGCTGGGGCACGAGAGTTTTGGCGTGGTCGAGGCGGTCGGCCCCAACGTGCGGCATGTCCGCCCCGGGGACTATGTGACCTGCACGGTCCGCCGGCCCGGGGGCTCGCTGTTCGATCGGATTGGTCGCTCGGACATCACCAGTGAAGAGACCTATTACGAGCGGGGCATCAACCTGCTGCACGGGTTTCTGACCGAATACTACGTCGATGACGCCGAGTTTGTGGTCAAGATGCCCAAGGGGCTCAAGCACCTGCACGTGCTGGCCGAGCCCATGAGCTGTGCCGCCAAGGCGGTGCAGCAGGCCTACGAGGCCCAACGACGCCTGCAGGTCTGGGACCCCCAACTGGCGTTCGTGACGGGTGCGGGGCAGATTGGGTTGCTGACCACGCTGATCCTGCGACTGCGGGGCCTGGAGGTCTACACCTTCGCCCGGGGCGAGGCCCCCAACCTGAAGGCCGAAATTGTGGAGGGGATGGGGGCGCACTACGTGAGCACCGCGAAGACCTCGCTCAAGGATGTGATGGCCCGCGTCGGTCGGCCCGACCTGGTGGTCGAGGCGACCGGTTCGAGCGCGATCGCCTTCGAGGCGATGGAAGTGCTGGGGCTGAACGGGGTCGAGGTCTGGACCAGCATCACCGGGGGCCGCAAGTCGGTGCAGGTCCCCTCCGACATGATCAACCTGCAGTGGGTGCTGGGGAACAAGCTGCTGCTGGGCTCGGTCAACGCCAACCGCCGGCACTTTGAGAGCGGGATCGCCGACCTCGCCCTGGGCGAAGTGATGTACCCCGGCGTGCTGGCCAAGATCCTGACGAATCCGGTGCGGGGAATCGAGAACTACCGCGAAATGATGCGACTCCTGGTGGAAGACAAGCACGCCCTGAAGGTGTTTGTCGAAGTCGCCGAGGGCTAGGAGCGGGCAGCGTTCGCACCCCCTGCCACACCCTGTGCCCCACCCTGCCCCTCCGGGCTCGGACCGGTGCCCCCTGGCGGGCACCGGTGGCGGGGGCTGCGCCTGCGCGTTCACTCGCTCAGCAGCCGCGGCCGGTCACTTGCGCTGATACATGACCGACACGTTGGTGGTGTAGTCGGACGGCAGTTTGCCCACGTTGGGCTGGCCGATGTACTGGTAGTTGAAGCCCATGCGGAGGCTCCACCGCTCGCGTTCATCAAACGCGTACATCAGCGCCGTCGTGTTCTGAACCCGGGCGATTTCCAGTTCACTCAGGCTGGGAAAGACGGTCGTTTTCTGCTCCCACTTCAACCGCTGCCACACCGGGAGCCGGACTTCGAGTTCACCGAAGGCGTCGGGAGTGACCCGGCTGTCGGCGGGGTCGTGGAAGACTTCGAGGGTGACACCGGGCCCCACGCGGGCGATGATCCGGCGCTGGTCGTCAAACAGAAAGCGGTAGCCCAGCCCGGCCGAGAAGGT
>CAIUHT010000832.1 GCA_903898975.1 uncultured Planctomycetaceae bacterium | reverse complement strand
TGCCGATTCGAGGGGTTCTGGTGGTATCGGAGCGAGCCTGCGGCAGGTCACCGGACTCAGAATTCTGAGGTTGAATTCACCAGTCGCTGCCGGGATCGGACACGGCGAGGGGAGATTCTCTGATCAGTCTCTCCTTCGCCCCTGGGCAGGGCTGGCGGAAGGAGTTTCACAAGGGGCCCTGGAGGACGGTTGATCGGCCACCCCGATGTTGATCCGAGGCGATAATCAAATCTACAAGAAGCTGGCAGACGTCGGGGTCTGCTGCAGTCGCTGCCGCCACAACGTGTACGGCCAAGTCGACCGGGATCCGTGTGCCACATCGGTGTTCGCTGAGGCCTACCTCTCGGTCTGGCAGCGGGAGGTCGAGTTTCCCTGGAGCATCTTTCCGCGGGCGTTCTCGGAGGTGCAGCAGAGGATCTGGTATTGGGGTCATCAGACATTTTGAGCGACGTCTCCCGGATTGACTTTTGTCATCAATAATAAATTCTGGTTCGTTACCGAAAACGGTGGGTGAAAAAGCCGTGTAAAAAAGGGGGCTGGTGCTCGGGCTCGACAGAAGGGGGAACCCCCTACCACCTTCGCCGTCACATCGCCCATGGGAGTGAGGGCGATGCGACGGCGAAGGCGGAAGGGGGCGAGGCCGGCCTTGAAGGAAAGAAGGGCATCCTGTGGACGGGAGTGTAAGCTGGGAGTTGAAGAGACAACCGGCGAACGCCCCCCGGAGCCACAGGATGCAACTGAAGACGATCCTCAATCGGATGGAGAAATACAAGTCGTTTGTGTTTGGAAAGATCTCGCTCGAGGATCGTGAGGGGGGCTCGGTTCTGCTGGTGACGATCCGACCACGGCGGGGAAGTCGTCCGGTGTGCTCGGGATGCGGGAGGCGAGGCCCGGGATATGACCACCGGGAACAGCGGGAGTTCGAATACCTGCCAGTGTGGGGCCTCGGGGTGTTGTTCGTGTACAGGATGCGGCGGGTGAACTGCCGAAGCTGCGGGATCCGGGTGGAACGGGTTCCGTGGGGTGACGGGAAGCATCGGCAGACGAGCAAGTACCAGTGGTACCTGGCGAAGTGGGCGCAACGGCTGTCGTGGCGTGTGGTGGCGGAGGTGTTTGGGACGAGCTGGCAGAGTGTGTCACAGGCGGTGCGGATGGCGGTGGAGTGGGGGCTGTCGCATCGGGAAATGACGGGAATTACAGCGATTGGGATCGATGAGATCGCATGGCGGAAGGGGCATCGGTACGTAACGCTGGTGTACCAGATCAATGAGGGCTGCAAGCGACTGTTGTATGTCGGGAAAGACCGCACGGAAGCGAGCCTGCGAGGGTTCTTCGGGCCGTTGTCCGCGGAGGTGAAGGCCGGCATCCAGTTTGTGTGCAGCGACATGTGGCAGGCGTATCTGAAGGTGATCGAGGAAGAGATTGGCCAGGCAGTGCATGTGCTGGACCGGTTTCACATCATGATGCACTTCAGCAAGGCGGTGGACGAGGTGCGTGCCGGGGAATCCCGGGAGTTGAAGCAGTCAGGCTCAGGATCGGTGTTGAAACACACACGGTGGTGTCTGCTGAAACGGCCGGAGAACCTGACGGAGTCGCAGTCGATCCGGCTGCGGGAGCTGGTGAAGCTGAACTTGCGAACGGTGCGGGCGTATCTGCTGAAGGAAGACTTCCAGTGGTTCTGGGAATACCGGGCACCGCATGCGGCGATGCGGTTTCTGGAAGACTGGTGCCGGAAGACGATGCGGTCGCGTCTGGACCCGATGAAGCGGGTGGCGCGGATGCTGCGTCAGCACCAGGCGTTGATCCGCAACTGGTTTGTCGCGCGTGGGACGATTTCGGGAGGCGTTGTGGAAGGATTCAACAACAAGGCGAAACTGACCACAAAAAAGGCGTATGGTTTTCGGGAGCTGAAAACGCTGGAAATCGCCCTCTATCATCAACTTGGGAACCTTCCCGAGCCGGATTTCACCCACCGATTTCGGTGAGGAGGCCTTATTCATAGAAGGCCAAGCGGTTGATACGAAGTTCGAGATAACTGGTCAGAAGTTTTCATTCCAGATGCCAGCCACAGGCGGGAGTGCTACCATTAACGCAATAAGTCATTGGAAGTCGACGAAACATTCGTTGAATGAGTCAGTGCTGATAAATGCAACGCCGTTGAATGTCACTCTAGAAATACCACAATAAGAATAGATCTCTTTCGACTCATTGCTGATCACACCCCCGCGCCCATCCTCTCATTGAGAATGTGACATGCACTCGACAACACAACTCGACCAATTGCTGAATTACACTCTTTTCCACATCGCGGTGTGCATTTTTCTGGGAATCGCAATCATTGCCACTGACACCTGCAAGCGACTGGCGAATTCGGTGATACTTCGGTTCTCACTGTCTTGCCTGTTTGTCGCTGGTTTTGCCGCGGGTGTCATCGCCTCCAATATTCCCGAAGCCACCTCCTTTAACGACTTTAGCAAATCACAAGCACTATTGTTCTGGGGATCCCGGTTCTGGACCTACGGCACCTGGCAGACAATTCAACATGTCGCGTTCTCGGCCGCCCTCATCGCCCCCGCGTTGCAATACGTGATTTGTGGTGCCGACGCCTTCAAATTCTCCACACGCCGACCCCGCGATTGCTGACTCCAGTGGCCGCGGAATTGCGAAGTCGATAGAGTGCCGTTGAAGCACTGGTGAGTGCCCTGGAAGGAAATCGCTCTCGCTTGCAACCATCATTGACTCGGCAGACCGTGAGTTACTTTCTCGCGATACCCCCGACTGTTCCCGTCGTCACGTGAAATCACCCAGCCCGGCCTCCACTCGCACATCGGCCCCTTCGCGATCCGATCGACAGTCATCGGCGGTCGGTCGCGCCGCGCCGATGTCGTCCCTGGATCCGCTGCTGCGGCTGCAACGACAGGCTGGCAGCCAGGCAATCGTGGCGCTTCTGACCGCTCGGAGGGCGCGATTGGCTGCGAAGGCGACTCGCGTTGACCCGGAATCGGTGGACATTGCTGAAACCGTCGGCCACCTTGA
>CAIUHT010000831.1 GCA_903898975.1 uncultured Planctomycetaceae bacterium | reverse complement strand
GTCCGTTACGAGGGGGCCTACGCCGTCAACCAGATCACCGTGCTGGGTGACCGCACCGGCTTCGCCTGGGTCGATTCCCCCGAGCACAACTACATCGACACGCTGGTCAATCGCAAGCTGAAGAACATCCGCACGCTCCCCTCCGAGCTGTGCACCGATGCCGAGTTCCTGCGGCGGGTCTCCATCGACCTCACCGGTCTCCCCCCGACCGCCGAGCAGGTGAAGGCCTTCCTCGCCGACCCCCGCGACAGCCGGGCGAAACGCGATGCAAAAATCGACGAGCTGCTCGACACCGCCGAATACGTCGATCACTGGGCGCTCAAGTGGAGCGACCTGCTGCTCGCGAATCGCAAGTTCATCACCGAGAAGGGGGTCTGGGCCTACCGCAACTGGATTCGCAACGCGATCGCCCAGAATCGTCCCTACGACAGCTGGGTCGCCGACCTGCTGACCGCCAATGGCAGCAGCTTCCAGAATCCCCCGGCCAACTACTACCGCATCTCCCGCGAGCCGGCCGCGTTGATGGAGAACTTCACCCAGGTCTTCCTCGGCACCCGCTTCAACTGCAACAAGTGCCACGACCACCCGTTCGAACGCTGGACCCAGGGGCAGTACTACCAGCTCGCCGCCTATTTCTCGGCGGTCGGCCGCAAGCCAGGCGACGCCCCCGGCGATGAAGTCATCTACTCGCTGCGGGCCCCGCAGGCGGTCGTCAATCCCCGCAGTAACCAGGCGGTTCCCGCCAAGTTCCCGTACGACCACGCCAGCTCGGCGGGCATCAACGGGCAGGGGGACCTCCGCGAGCAACTCGCCACCTGGGTCACCTCGAAGGACAACCCCTACTTCGCCACCAGCCTGGTGAATCGCTACTGGAGCTACCTGCTGGGCCGCGGCATCATCGATCCCGTCGATGACATCCGCAGCAGCAACCCCCCCTCCAACGCTGAACTGCTCAAGGCCCTGAGTGATGACTTCATCGCTCATGGCTTCGACACCCGGCATCTGCTGAAGACCATCGCCCAGTCGGCGACCTACCAGCGCAGCCACGCGACCAACCGCTGGAACGAGGATGACGGCGAGAACTTCTCGCACTTCCTCCCCCGCCGGTTGACCGCCGAGCAGTTGTTCGACGCCATCATGACCGCGTCGGGCAGCCCGGTCTCGATTCCCTCGGTCCCCGCCGGGTTCCGGGCCACCCAGCTCCCCGACTCGAACATCAACATCGGGTTCCTCGACATGTTCGGTCGCCCCCCCCGCGAGATTCCCTGTGAATGCGAACGGGCCGCCGAAGTCAGCCTGTCGCAGACCCTCAACCTCATCAACGGTCCGACCGTCTCCGAGGCGATCATCCACCCGCAGGGACTCTCGGCCAGGCTGGCCGCCACCCAACCCGACAACAACGAGGCGGTCCGCGAGATCTACCTCGCCGTCCTCAACCGTCAGCCTTCTCCGGAGGAGCTGACCCAGGGCGTCGGCTACCTCGTGGGAGTCGACCGTGCCGAGGGGATTCAAGACCTCATGTGGGCCCTCATGAACAGCCCGGCATTCCTCTTCAACCGCTAAGTCGTCAACCCCTTAGAAGAGAGGTTTGGCGTCGAAGGTGGTCGCCGGGGCGTGAGCCATGGTTGTTCATGTCCCACCCCCGGCACGCGAAGAGCCCGTAACTGGCAGACCAACCGGTCACAGCATTCCGACCGGTCACTCGCCAACCGACCTGGCTTGCTGCCGATCCATCGGGGCGAGCCCTCGAGTTCAGAAAGGATGAACAGGACGATGCGACAGGGATTGAGACTGGGGCGGATTGGCTCGGTGGCGTTGTGGTCGGCGGTCCTTGCTGGGCTGGGGGTGGGCATGACGGGACAGTTCCCCGGGGGAGGGCGGGTGCGGGCCCAGGACGAGGCACCGGCGTTCACTCCAGTCCCCCAGCTGGTGTCGTGGCGCGGTTCGGTCGAAGACGAAGAGCTCCTGGGCGAGAATCCGCCGGTGGTTGTGACGTCAGCCGAGGAATGGTCGGCGACCTGGAAAGCGTGGCAACTGCCGGGTGACGTCCCCGAGGTCGACTTTCAGCGGGCGCTGGTGTTGATCCAGACCACCCGCGGCGGGCGGATCAACATGCTGGTGCGGAAGGACGCGAAGAACGACGTCTCGATCGCCGGGTTCGCCACGCGCGATCTCCGCCCCGGGTTCCGCTACGCCATCGGCGTGGTGCTGCGAGAGGGCCTGGCGACCATCGGCGGCAAGGAAATCCCCGCCCCCCCCAAGCCCGAAAAGAGCTGACCGCCTGCGGCCCAGTCCGCCGCGGCCCCAATC
>CAIUHT010000830.1 GCA_903898975.1 uncultured Planctomycetaceae bacterium | reverse complement strand
TCTACGACACCATGCAGTTCCTGGACTGCCAGGTGCAGACGTACTGCGTGGGGATGGCGGCGAGCGGCGGGGCGGTGCTGCTGGCGGGCGGGGCCAAGGGGAAGCGATTCTCGCTCCCGCACTCGAAGATCATGATTCACCAGCCCTACGGGCAGGTGGGGGGCCAGGTCTCGGACATCGAGATCCAGGCGAAGGAGATTCTCGAGACCCGCGAGATCCTGAACCAGATCCTGGCGAACCACACGGGTCAGCCGGTGTCGGTCATTGCCCGCGACACTGAACGGGACCGCTATCTGACCGCCCCCCAGGCGAAGGAATACGGCCTGGTCGATGAAGTGCTGCTGAAGCCTTCGAAGCCGGCCGAGAAGCCGACCGAAAAACCGGCCAGCTAGAGCCTGGCCCCACGCAGGCCGGGGTGTCACCGCCGGCCTGTCCCCTTGTTCCAGCGGCCTGTCGTCGCGACCCGCCGCGTTTCGTTCCGCCTTGCGAAAGTCGAACTGGCCATGTCGATTCTGGTCCCTTACGTCATCGAGAAGAGCGGCCGCGAAGAGCGGGCGATGGATATCTACTCCCGCCTGCTCAAGGACCGCATCGTCTTCCTGGGCACCCAGGTCAACGATGTGGTCGCCAACGCCATTGTCGCGCAACTGCTGTACCTGCAGTTCGAAGACGAGAAAGCCGACATCCACTTCTACATCAACTCCCCCGGCGGTTCGATCACCGCCGGGATGGCGATCTACGACACGATGCAGTTCATCAAGTGCGACGTCGCGACGTACTGCATTGGCCAGGCGGCGAGCATGGGGGCGATCCTGCTGGCGGCCGGCGCGGCTGGCAAGCGGTACGCCCTGCCCCACGCCCGCATCATGATTCACCAGCCACTCGCCGGGATGGAGGGGACCGCGACGGAACTCGAAATCCACGCCAAGGAAGTGCTGCGGATCAAGCAGATGATGAACGAGATCCTGCTCAAGCACACCGGCCAGACGCTGACCAAGATCGAGCAGGACACCGACCGCGACAATTTCATGTCGGCGGAAGAGGCGAAGTCTTACGGCTTGATCGACAAGGTGCTCGACCGATTGCCCGGGACGGGAGCCTGACCGACCGGTCAGCCGCACCGCCCTGCCATCTGCCGCAACCGATAGACGCGATCGAGTCCCAACCAAAACCAGCCCGGTGCCCTGTGCCCGGGCTGTTTTTTTTGTGGCACTGAAGGTGGCCGCATGGCTGGCCACGTTGGCCGAAAGGCGGCGCAGGGAGCCAGTCCGGCACGGCAGACCGGCCTCGCGCGCGGCACCGGGGTTCGTGCCCGGCGCGGCACCGGGGCGGTTGGGCGCGTGGTGGCGACTGGAACCGCCAGCGCTTCACGCGGGAAAGCCGGCACAGGCCGATCGTTGAGGCGATCACTCGGTCGCTGATTCCTGTCCAGGAATCGGCCCCATCGCCATTGTTCTTCGCGAATGCGGGACTCGCGTGCGTGGTGCCCAACCGGGCTGTCGCTGTGATCCGCTCGGATTCGAGCTGGATTGATTCCGCGGAGTCTCCTCAGGCACGGACCGCAGTCGCCTTGTGCCTGAGATCGGACGACCTCCGGGGTGGCGAACTCGGAGCGGGTGGCCGAGGCCTGCGGTCCATTCCCAGCGTCACTCCGGCGCGGAGGCTGCCGCGTCTCCGGTTGCCTCGCCTTTCGAGCGCCCCCGCGTCTGGCCCTTCGATTTCCCTCGGCCACGAGGCTTGTGGGAGGGCTCGCCCATGGACTCGTCCACAGATTCACCCGGCGGCTTGGCCCGGGAGTTGGCCCGCTTCCGGGTGGGAGGCTGGGCCGACGGGGTGGCCTGAGGCTCGGTGGGCGGTGAGACCCCGGAAGATCCCTCGGATTCTGGCAGGGCTTTGGGCTTCGCTCTCGACCGGGTTTTCGGTTTGACTTCGGGCGGAGCCTGGGTGGGCAATTCCGGCGGGGGAGTGGGTTGGGTCTGCGACTGGGGAGCGGCTGGTTGCTCGGGGGTGCCTGGAG
>CAIUHT010000829.1 GCA_903898975.1 uncultured Planctomycetaceae bacterium | reverse complement strand
TGGATTTGCAGCTTCGGGTCGAGAGCCAGCAATTGGTCACGGACCACCGCTGTGGCCTGCCGCAACTTGGGGGACGGCGACAGTGGGGCGAGTTCCCACGGCTCGCAGTACAGTGCGCAGCCGGGCTGTCCGCGAAACAGTGGGGTCGTGTCGATCACAACAACAGCTGCGGGGCTTTGCTCCCACGCTCTCAGCGTCTGCGAGATCCGCATCGCCCCCAGTCCAGCCGTCAGACCCTCGCCTCCCTTTCGAAGCCGTTCGGGATGATGGTTGAGCCCAAAGCTTTCCTCCATCTCTGAGAACAGCAGCCACAGGGGTGGGAAGCGACCGTGTGCGGCGCGACGAGCCATCGCCAGGCAAACACCTACCCCCGCCGAATCATCCATTGCGCCAATCAGTTTTCCGCTGTCCGCCCGAGCGGGAATCTCGTGGATTCCCTCCGCGTAGTGGTTGATCTTGTCGAGGTGTGCCGCCAGCGCGATGGGTTGTGCTCCGGCTCGCCCCGGAAGAGTCACGACCAGGTTGTTTTCGGGCACAGGAATGAACTGGACTCCCGGACAGTCGGCCAGCACACGCCGGATGAGGGAGTGAAGACAGCCCTCGAACGAACTGAACGAGGGAACGCGCGCCACCTCCAGAACCAGTTCCCATAATGCTGGACTGAGGCCTGTTCCTGCCACGGTCATTCTCCCGCCGGCTTGCCAAAACAGTACAAGTGCTTGGCTGTTCGAACAAAAATCTGGCCATCAACCAAGGCAGGGGTCGCATAGGCGTTTTCGCCAAAGTCGGCGGTATGCAGCGTGGCCCAGCCCTCGGCAGCGCTCAGAACGGTCAACTGTCCGCGCTGGCTCAGCAGGTAAACTTTACCGTCCCCTGCAACAGGCGAACTGTAGTAGTCGCCGGTCGCATCGATGCGACCCTCTTTCAGCGCCTTGCCGGTGCGGGTGTCCAAGACCGTGAGGATGCCGCCGTTCTTGATGAGGAACATCTGGTTGCGATACACGACCGGGGATGGACAGTACGGAATCACCCGGTTGTATTCCCACTCAACGTGAGTTTCGGTGATGTCCCCCGATCCCCCGGGGCGGATCTTCAACACCACATTCCGTGCCTGCTGAAAGACCCGCCGCATCGAGTCGTATTCCTCACGGGTGATGAGCCCGTTCTTGTCGCGGTCAATCTGGGTGAAACGCTGCTTGGCGGGACCGTCGGGAAGCTCATCTTTCGCCAGTTGCTGATTTCCATCCCGGTCTGACTCCGTCAGCGCGTCGTCGAACGCCGGCGTGTTGATCCGATCGGTCGCCTCGGCTCCTGGGGACCAGGTGGCCACGTAAAGGTATCCATCCTCACCCACCACCGGGCTCATGTTCACAATGCGGGCAACTCCTCGCGCAGTCCAGAGTTCCGCACCAGTCTCGAAGTCGTAACTGGCGATCCGGAGTGTGGCCGCGATCACAATCTGTTTGCGGCCAGCAACGGTCCAGATGGCCGGGGTGCAGTAGTTTCGCGGAAACTCACTGCGATCCACTCGCCAGACCTCCTCTCCCGTTGTACGGTCGAGGGCAACGAGAAAGGAATCGGTGTCGTGGTCCTGGCAGAGAATCACCCGGTTCTCGACGATCAAAGGTGATGTTCCCGACCCGAAGTCGTTCTTGAACGGGCCCAGTTTTCGCTGCCATAAGGCTTCCCCCTGCGGGCTGTACGCCAGCAAGCCAGCGGAGCCGAAGAAAACCACGACCCCGCGTTCATCGGCAGCCGGCGTTGGGGTGGCGTGGCTGCCGGACGAGTGAATCTCCTCCAATTGCTCGTAAGGGGCGGACTGTCGCCACAGTTCGCGGCCAGTCGTGCGGTCGAGGCAGAGCGTGATCAGTCGACGCTCCTCATCAATTCCCGTCAGGTAAATCCGATTTCCCACCAACACAGGCGAAGAATGCCCAGTGGGTAGATCCACTTTGAATTGGAGGCTGGTCGCCTCGGGGCCAACGTCGGTTGGCAGATTCGGACTGTTAACAGCCAGCCCGGTACCTCCGAGGCCACGAAATTGGGGCCAATCAGCGGCAGAACTGAAAGCGACTGCAATCGCCAGCCAGGCCCCAGCACTCATGGTAGAGATCACTGCGCTACCAAATGGCGCAAGGAGACAGCTGCCAAGTGAAGATGAACGTTGGGGTTGGGGGGGCATCGGGCACTCGTTTCAAGGGGGGCAGACACATCGATGGACCTTGACGTGATGGTACTGGTCGCATGGCCAAGGGTCGAGGGTAGCGGTTGTGCAGCGCGCCTTCATCTCACTTGCCAGTTTGATGCCCTCGGGAGCAATTCTGCGAAAGAATCCAGCAGACCCCTTGAAGACAGATTCTTGAGGGCTAGGATTTGAACGATTTGAACGAATTCTGAGGTCGGTTGAGCTGATCAGGTGTCGTGTGTCTCTCTGGAACCCAGGCCAAACCTTGCTGCTGCTCTTGTGTCAAGCCGTCGCCAGTGTAGCGATGGCAACCGTGATCTGGTTTGTTCAAGTCGTGCACTATCCGTTGATGTCCAGCGTTGGGGCCGATCATCTGCCGGGCTATGCGATTCGCAATCGGGAACTGACGACCTGGATAGTCCTGCCGCTTATGCTCCTGGAACTGGTGTCATCTCTCGGCTTGATGAGTAGTCCGATCTCCGCCGCCGCTCGCTTCCGAAACGGCATGGGCATTGGACTGTTGGCCCTGGTCTGGGGAGTAACTTTTTTGATTTCGGTGCCTCATCACCTGCAGCTTTCGGAGCGGTTTTCAATTGAGGCTCTGAATGGACTGGTTCAATCCAACTGGATCCGAACGGTCGCGTGGTCTGTCCGTGCGTGCTTGTCGCTGTGGTTGTTGTGGGAGTGGGTATCCCCCCCGAACCTCGCTCCGCAGCTTTTTTCCAACCGATGAAGGAGTGCGTCATGCGGAAATTGATGGCTGGTTGTCTCGCTTTCGTGGTCTGCTTCGGCGGGTCTGCTCTGCGTGCGGCGGAGCAGGACATTGTCGACACTGCGGTTGGTGCTGGTTCCTTCAAAACTCTGGTTGCAGCCGTACAGGCGGCGGGTTTGGTGGAAACGTTGAAGAGTAAGGGTCCGTTCACGGTCTTCGCCCCAACCGATGAAGCATTCGCTAAGCTTCCAGCGGGAACGGTCGAGACACTGCTCAAGCCCGAGAACAAAGAGAAACTAGTCGCCATCCTGACATATCACGTGTCCCCCGCTGCAGTGAAGGCTCAGGATGTCGTCAAGGCGGCCACCGTGAAGACGGTCAATGGGCAGCGGATCGACGTCTCGATGACGGATGGGCGCGTCAAAGTTGATCAAGCCAACATTGTTAAGACCGATATTGGCTGCAGCAATGGCGTCATTCACGTGATTGACTCGGTGATTCTCCCGGCGGGAGAATCGATTCCCGCGACGGCCGATAAAGCCGGAATTTTCAAGACTCTGCTCGCCGCCGCCAAGGCCGCGGGATTGGTTGAGGCGCTCTCCGCTCCCGGTCCTTTGACCGTGTTCGCCCCTACCGATGAGGCATTCGCAAAGTTGCCTGCGGGAACCGTGGAGTCGCTCCTCAAGCCGGAAAACAAGGGGAAGCTTGCCGACATCCTCAAGTACCATGTGGTCTCGGGTCGCGTGTACTCAGATCAAGCGCTGGCTGCTCAAAATGCGAAAACCCTGCTCGGGGCTCCAGTCGCGATTGCGGTCAAGGATGGAGTAGCTCGTGTCAACGATGCCAAGTTGCTGAAGACCGACGTCGACGCCAGTAACGGCGTGATCCACATCATTGATTCCGTGCTTCTTCCCGCCGCACCTGCTAAGAAGGCTGCTGCGATTGCTCCGGCTCCCGCTGCGGCACCAGTCCAGTATGTTCGCTATTCGACCCATGGCGGATATGTCGCCCAGCCCGCTGCGGGTGGCTGCCCGAATTCTCGTGCCGCGGGGACACGGTACGTTCGTCGGTAGCTCGATGTGGAAAGATCGCTCACAAGGCTGATTGATGTTGTGAGTTGGTCGACTGGAACAAGCGGCCGACCTTTCCCTGGGGAAGGTCGGCCGTTCCTTTTTTTGGCTCGAACCAAGCGGTACCTGACAGGAATCGAGAAAGTGGAATGGCCTGAGCCGGGGTAAGAACACTCGCTCGAATGGCCGGTAGGCTCTCCGGACCGAGCAATTGGAGCGAATTGGAGAGAGTCGCTACCATCGCCAACTGGATTGCAATCACGGATTTTCGGTGCGGGAGCCTCGTCGATGTCTCAAGACTCCAGTCAGGACGCTTCGAATCGTCCAGGTTACTCAACCGAACTGCCGCGCGTACTGGGGCTCTTCGATTGCATCATGATTGTGGTGGGCTCGATTATTGGGTCGGGCATCTTTCTCAAGGTAGCCGACGTGGCGAAGGCGCTGAATGATTTTGGATGGATTATCTCAGTTTGGATTGGTGTGGGTCTGGTCACCCTGTGCGGCTCATTGGCCCTCGCGGAGCTGAGTGCGATGTACCCGCAGGCAGGCGGGCCGTACCTCTATTTGCGGGAGGCGTTCGGCAGGCCGGTCGCCTTTCTCTGGGGTTGGACAGAGTTTTGGGTTGTTCGGACAGGTTCATTGGGGGCTTTGGCCTGTGCAACTGTCATCAATTTCAACAAGGTCGTCCCGCTCTCGTTTCGTCAGCAGGAGCTGCTCGCAGTTGCGATCGTGCTGGGGCTGTCGGCCATCCACTATTACAGCACCCGCCAAGGGGCTTGGGTCCAGAATCTGACGGCGGTTGTCAAGGTCTTATTTCTCGCGGCAATCATCCTGTTTCCGTGGTTTCTCAGACAGACAGATGTCGCCAATCTGCAGCCCGATCCTGATTTGACGCATGCGACTCCCCCTGTATGGCAGGGAATTGCACTGGCGATGATGGCGGTGCTGTGGCCATATGACGGTTGGATCAACATCGGGCCGGTTGCGGAGGAAATCCGCGAACCACAACGGAATCTGCCGCTGGGTTTAGGGCTAGGGATGCTGG
>CAIUHT010000828.1 GCA_903898975.1 uncultured Planctomycetaceae bacterium | reverse complement strand
GCACGCGACAGGGGACCACACCCAGGCACACAGGCCGGGACTTTGGGCCCGCGCTCCTGTCGATTGGGACGCCAGACAAGGCTGGTGGGTCCCGAATGCCAGGCGAACGGGTCTGGCCGCGAAGGATCTTTCTTCGCCCGTCGGGCGGCTCGAGACGCGACCTGTTAACTGAAATGCTGCGACTGACCGGAGGGAAGGTCTACGACCCGGCCAATGGCGTCCACGGGGAGGTGCGGGACATCTGCATCGACGGCGGCAAGATTGTCGCTGACGTGACGGGTGGGACGGTGCTGAACTGTGCGGGGATGGTGATTCTCCCCGGGGGGGTCGACATCCACACCCACGTGGCGGGTGCGGCGCTCAACTTCGCCCGCGCGATGACTCCCGAGAACCAGCGGGTCGCGCAGGCCTTTCTGCACACCCCCGAGCGGCGAACGGGCATTGGCGGCCCGACCCCCACCACCTTCGCCACGGGTTACCTGTACGCCGGGATGGGGTACACGACGGTGATGGAGGCGGCGGTCCCCGTGCTGAGCGCCCGCCACACGCACGAGGAACTGGCCGACACCCCCATTGTCGACAAGGGGTGCAACGTGCTGATGGCCAACCACGAGATCCTCCTCGATCTGCTCGAAACGGGCGAGTACGAGCGGGCCCGGGATGTGCTGGCGTGGACCATCTGGGCGGCGAAGTCGTACGGGGTCAAGGCGGTCAACCCGGGGGGAGTCGCCGCCTGGAAGTATGGTGGCGACGCCAAGAAGCTGCACGAGCCGGTGCTGGGCTACCGGGAGGTGACCCCCGCCCGCATCATCACCAACCTGGCCCGGATGGTCGATGAGCTGAAACTGCCGCACGCCCTGCACCTGCACGCCAACAACCTGGGCGCGCCGGGCAACTACGAGACCACGCTCGAGACCATGCGGATTCTCGAGGGGAATCGGGTGCACATGGCGCACCTGCAGTTTCATGCCTACGGGGGCGACGACTGGCACACCATGCACAGTCAGTCGCGGGCGATCGCCGAGTACTTCAACGCCCACAAGAACCTCACCTGCGATGCCGGGGCGGTGCTGTTCGGCAATGCCGTGACCATCACCGCCGACGGTCCCTGGCAGCACCTGCTGTACCAGTTGACCGGCAAGAAGTGGGGCAATCTCGACGTCGAGAACGAGACGGGGTGCGGGATTGTGCCCTACTCGTACAAGGGGAGCAACCTGGTCAACGCGGTGCAGTGGGCGGTGGGACTGGAACTGCTGCTGCTGATCGACGACCCGTGGCGGATCTACCTGACGACCGACCATCCCAACGGGGCGTGCTTCTGGCGGTACCCCGAGATCATCCACATGCTGATGGATGCGACCTTCCGCCGGGAGCAGGTGATGAAGCTCCCCGAGAAGGCGCTGGCCCGCACCATCATCGCCGACCTGGATCGCGAGTATTCGATGTCGGAGATTGCGATCCTGACTTCGGCGGGTCCCGCCCGGGCGCTGGGAATGGCGAACAAGGGACACCTGGGGGTCGGCGCCGACGCCGACATCGCCGTCTATCACGACAAACCCGATGGCCGCTTCCTGTTCCGTTACCCGCGGTATGTGCTGAAGGGGGGCGAGATTGTGGTCGAGGAGGGGGAGATCCGCAGCCTGAAGCGGGGGAGCGAGTTCCTGGTCCGCCCGCACTTCGACCCGGCGGTCGAGCAGTACCTCAAGCCGGTCTTTCAGCAGTGCTACACCATGTCGTTTGAGAACTACCCGGTCGAACTCGAACGGATTGAGCATCCCGTCATCCAAAACCTCTCGGAAGACCGGGTCGACCCCACATGATCAGCCTCACTCTCCACCGTCAGTTCACCGTTCCGCTCGAGTGCGAAAACGTCGTGCCCGATGTCACCGCCGGGCTGTCGCACGCCGAGGTCGCGGCACTCCCCGTCTTCATGGGCAAGCGGCAATACCGCCTCGACGAGTTTTTCACCGTCGAGGGGGAGCGGAGCGACCAGCTTGAGATCGCGGGCGACTGTGCCAAGGTGAAGTGGCTGGGCCGGGGGATGTCGCGCGGGCGGTTGACCGTCCGTGGCGACGCCGGCATGCACCTGGGCAGCCAGATGTCGGGCGGGACCATCGAAGTGACCGGCAACGCGTCGGACTGGGTCGGTGCCGAGATGCGGGGGGGGACCATCACCGTCGGGGGGAACGCCGGTGGCCAGATTGGGGCCGCGTACCGTGGCGGAACGACCGGCATGCGGGGCGGGACCATCATCATTGGCGGGGCCGCCGGGCTGGAGGTGGGCATGCGGATGAAGCGTGGCACCATCATCATCCGGGGGCCGGTCCGCGACTTCGCCGGGCTGCAGATGCGTGGCGGGACCATTGTGCTCGAGAGTGGAGCCGAGATTCGAACCGGGGCCTGGATGGCCCGCGGAACGATTCTCTCGCTGGTGCCGCTGCAGTTGTTGCCGACGTTTCATTACGCGTGCAGCGACCAGCCGGTGGTGGTTCGGTTGCTGTCGCGCGCCCTGCAGCCCCTGGGCACGCACCTGCCCACCGATTCCGCACAGGGAACCTGGGACCGCTACGCCGGCGATTCGTCGGTCCCGGGCAAAGGCGAGATTCTCGTCTGGCGCCCCGCCTGAGCAAGCGACGGCCACCGTTTGGGCGGAGCAAGTTTCAGGCCCACCCTTGGGGCCACGCCCGCAAGCCCGCCACGGTCATCCTGCCGCAGCCGCGCTGGCGCAGACAATTTCGCCCCGCAAGATCCCGTCCCCTCCGCAACGGCGAACCAAAAACCGCGCGCACCAACAAATCGCAGGCCTGCTCGCGCCACCACTCAGTGGGCTCGATCAAACCCCGAACCCCGCGCCCCGAGCCCCGAACCCCAAACCCCGATCTCGCAGCGATCACCCTTCCACCGCATCCAGCGACCACGGGCGGGGCTGGCGGGTGTAGGGCTGATAGAGCGGATGCACGGGTTCTCCCCCGGCGGTCAGGTGCAGCACTTTCAGCGGGATTCCCGCCCGGGTGAGCAGTCGGCGGACCTG
>CAIUHT010000827.1 GCA_903898975.1 uncultured Planctomycetaceae bacterium | reverse complement strand
TCCCCCACCGCGGCATCCCCAGTGGGCGCGCTGTTGAGTGCGGGGACCGAGAGTCTTAGACCTCGACCATGTTCATGTGGCTGTCGCTCGAGGCACCCGAGCGGGCCGCCTCGCTGCGATAGCGGGGCCCGGAGCTGGGTGGGAGCGACACCGGGGGCAGATTCGCCGCGGGAACTCCCCGCGCCCGATGCGAACTCGGTCGCGATGAAAGCCCATTTGAGAAGACGAAGACGGCGTCGGCGATGGCCAACTCGTCCCCCTCTTCCAGCTCTTGCTCGAGCACTTTCGAGCCATTCACTCGCACGCCGTTCATGCTGCCCAGATCACGTACCAGGAACCGATCCTCGGCGTGAACGACACAGCAATGTCGTCGCGAGACCTTCACGTAGTTGGACAGGCACAAATCACAATCTTCGCTGCGGCCCACCAGGAGGATAGGCTTGTCGATCAGGATTTGAGCCCCCCCATCTCTGGGAAGTAGCATGGCAGCCATGGCTGGCTCCTGGGAGGTGAACGCTTGCCCCACTTGACTTCATTCTAGGTTAAGGTTGGACAGGCTGCTAGAAAAATCACCAAGCCTGCTCTCGGTTTTTGAAAAAGTCTCCAATTCCGGACATTCAGGGCGGCATTTGGCGGGAATCTGCGGCAGGCGGCGCGGGTCGGTCCCCCATCAGCTGGGGCAGCAGTTCGGGCACCTGCTCGAACCGCACCAGCCGACCGTCCAGTTGGGCCCGGTACAGTTCCCGGAGCAATTCCTTGAACCCCTTCCCCGGCTTGAAGTTCAGTCGAATCAGGTCGTCGCCTGTGACCAGGGGGGCGGGCCGGAGTTCCTCGGCCGGAGTCTGCCGCAAGAATTGCTCGCACGACTCCACCACCTCCAGCGACTCGCCTCGGGCCAGCCGCTGTGCCCGCTCCAGCTGCAGCAACTCAGGGATCCAGGGCTCTCCCAACAGTTCTTTCCACTGCCACAGGGGACCGGAGGGCAACTGGTCGATTGCCCCCACCTGTGTCAGCAGCCACCGCGTCTTGTCGATCTCGGCATTCGAGAGCTTGAGCCGCCTGAGAACTCCCTCGGCTTTCCGCCCCCCGGCGGCCCGCCCCCATCGCCTGGGCAAAGGGTCGAGCAGGGCGGCGATGGCAAGTTCAAAGGTGGGGTGGTTGAGGGCGTCGAGCGCGTCGAGCGTCTGCCGCCAGGCTTGTGCTGGCCCCTGCCCCGCCGGGGAGGACTCGTGACTGCTGCCCGCGCGGGCCTCGATCAGTTCGGGCAGAATCTGCCCCAACAGCCCGAGCCGGTCGGCCCGTTCGATCGCCAGCCTGCGGGTGCGATGCAGCACGATCTTGCGGAGTTCCTGCGCGATCCGCTCGGCACTCACCACGCCAATCTGGTCGACCATCTGCCGCACCGCCTGGGCAGTCTGCTCTTCGAGTTCGAACTCGAAGCGGGCCGAGAGTCGGACGGCCCGCATCATCCGCAGTTTGTCTTCGGTGAACCGGGCGAGGGGATCGCCAATGGCGCGCAGCAGGCGGCGTTCCAGATCGGCCTGACCGCCGACGTAGTCGTACAGGCGGGACTCGAGCGGGTCGTAAAACAACCCGTTGATGGTGAAGTCGCGGCGTTGCGCGTCTTGCTCCGGGGTGGCGAACTGCACCGACTCGGGCCGCCGCCCATCGATGTAGAGCCCATCGGTGCGAAAGGTGGCGACTTCGACATCACTGTCGGAGGTTTCGCCCCGCACGAGGATCACGCCGAACGATGCCCCGACCGCCAGCGTGTGGCGCTGGCCAAACAGTGACCGCACCTGCTCGGGGGTGGCACTGGTTGCGACGTCGAAGTCGCTCGGATCTTCCCCCCGCAGCAGATCGCGGACGCAGCCCCCGGCCCAGTAGGCGGTGTACCCCGCCCGCTGCAACCGGCGGACGACCGAAACCGCAAATTCGCGGCGACCAGCCGCGGTCGCGGGGGAGGAAGGGGACGCAGCCATACTGACTCCAAAAAAACAGCCCCGGCCCCCCCACGTCCGCCGGGAGGGCTGGGGCCAAACGCGACCGAGCCTATTCGGCCAGCAGTTTCTCGATCAACTCTTCCAGGTCGTGGGCATTCTTGTCGCCACTTCCCACCTTGATCATCCGCACGATCCCCTTCTTGTCGATCAGCACTGCCTGAGGGATGCCGGTGACGCCATACTCCTCCTGGAACTTGCTCCCCTCGCCCATGATGGCGAACGGGTGCTTCAGCTGATGGTGCTCGGCGAACTGGTC
>CAIUHT010000826.1 GCA_903898975.1 uncultured Planctomycetaceae bacterium | reverse complement strand
GTGGCCCATTTCCGCCTCCGTTTACGCATGGATGTGTGCGTTCTCACAGGAGACATACACATGCGAATGATTGCGGTGGTGATGTTCTGTTTGGTTTCGCCGGCGACTCTGATGATTCCCCATGCCGCAGCCCAAGAAGAAGTCTGGGTACAGCACACCTATGAGGTGAAGTTTCGTCTCCAAGGGATCGTGAGTACGACCCAAGTGCGGGCAAACGACGCCGCCCAGGCGAAGAAGTTGGCCGAGGCCCAATACGGCAAGGAAATCACCGTGCTGAGCACGAAGCGGCTGAAATAGGTCCGCCCAGCAGGCTCTAGAAACGGTTGAAGACGCGGCTCAATGCCCAGTTCTCAGGCACTCTCACGCCGAAGTCGATGGTCGTGAATCGCGTGGCATCCCAGGGCACCAAGACGATTGACCCATGGGTTGTGAGAACAGCCCCCCAGGCGTTGCCGAGAACCGGCGAGCCGGGGAACGACCCACATTCGTGCGTTTCAGGATCGATCACGAACAGCGGAACCTTTCTGCTGGGAATGCAATAGATTTTCCCATCCGGGCCGAGCACTCCGCCAACATAGCGAAGCCCATCAGGCAACCCGGCAATGACCTCGACGCTGTCGTCAGCGGGATCAATCACCCACACCTTGCCGGCACCCGCCAAGCCAGAATAGATCTTTCCGTTCGGGGCCAGGACACCGCCGAAAGTTTTTGCGGCCCCGTCACCTAGGTCGTGGTCCAGGTACGCAACCGTTCGGTCATCAGGGTCGATGACCATGAACCGGCGGGCATGGTCAGGCATACAGTAGATCCGACCGTTTGGAGCGAGCACTCCACCGGAGTACTTGTAGCCATCGCCAGGAAGATCGCCGAACGTGCTGACAGAATCCGTCTCAGGATCGATCTCGACCACGTTTGTCGCGGAAGAAGGGACGCCGTAGATGCGGCCATTTGGGGCCACGACGCCACCCCAATAGGCTCGGTCCCCAGCAGATTCACCAAAGAGCGAGCACTCCTTGGTGCGAGGATCGACCTTCAGGAACGATTTGGCGTAATGGGGCATTCCATACACACATCCGTTCGGTGCCAGCACGGCTCCGAAAAATGCAGCAGGCTTCGGCTCCTCGGGAGAAGGCATCTTTTCGACATCGCCTGACTCAGGATCGATGATCACCATCGTCCCAGCTGGCGACGGCATGCAGAACACTCGTCCGTCTGGCAAACACACACCGCCGCCATGCTGCTGGTAATCGGTCTGCTGGGCGGCGATGAATCTCAACGTTGGCGAGAGCGGTCGGCTGCTTTCTTTAATTGATTTCACAGTTTCCGCGACGTAGTTCCCATTGAGCCTCCAATCGACCAACCCATCCGCCTTGAGTTGTGGCCGAAAGGATCGAACTGATCGGATCGCCAAAGGAATGACGGCGGCAACGACCGCCAGGGCGGACAGCACAACGACTCCTTTGACGAGTCGTCGTCGATCCTTTTGCCGACGCATTGCTGAACGGACCGCCGCCCCAAGGTCTGCTGCTGACTGATACCGCTCGTCGGCCTCGTGCTGAAGTGCTTTCGCAATGACGGCACGAAGTGGTCGCGATACGCCGGCGGCAACGGCCTTTGGCAACCCTCGCTCGACCGCAACCGGGATCGACGAGGATGGCGAACCGGGATACGGCAGGCTCCCTGTCAGCACCTCATGGAGAACAACGCCCAGACTGAAAACGTCCGCCCGCTTGTCCGCTGGAGCACCTGCCAACTGCTCGGGACTCATGTACCGAACAGTCCCAACACTCTTGGCGGCTTTGAGCGGAGATTGAGCAATGCCGAAGTCCGCGAGCACTGCTCGCCCATGACGGTCGATGAGGATGTTTGCGGGCTTCACATCGCG
>CAIUHT010000825.1 GCA_903898975.1 uncultured Planctomycetaceae bacterium | reverse complement strand
GGCGAAGTTCGCAAGATTTTCGAAATCCACGGTGGCAACCTGGGAGCGACCAACTGCGTCGGCTGGATGTTCGAGCGGAAGGGGCTGTTCCTGATTCCGACGGCCAACTCGACCGAAGATCAGTTGATCGAGGTTGCGCTCAACGCCGGGGCTGACGACGTGAAAAACACCGGGGCCTACTTCGAAGTGGTCTGTGATCCCTCCGCGTTCGAAGGGTTGAAGCAGGCTCTGCTCGACGCCCGCGTGCCGGTGGAACGTTCAGAGATTACGCGTCTGCCCGCCAACACGGTCGAGCTCGACGTCGAGCAGGCCCGGCAGGTGCTGGGGCTGATCTCGGCGCTGGAAGACCACGAAGATGTGCAGAGTGTGACGGCGAATTACAGCATTCCCGACCACCTGCTGGACGAGGTGACCGCGGCACTCAACGCCTAGGTGGCTCCCCGGCGCCCGGCCCCCGTGATCGTGCGGCCTCGTGGTCGCAACGCCCCGTGTCGCGGTGCTGGCCTGGGGCCGCATCGCTGAAACCCAGGTGCATGGCCTGCCTGGTCGGCGGAGTATTTGTCTCGTCCAATTCCTGGAGCACGCTGGCTGGCGAGCCCGCTCGTCTGCAGGTCGTCCCCTTTGCCCCGGCGTTGTTTGTCACGCGGGAAGTTCCATGACCTGGGGCAGTTGAGGCTGTGTTGTATCGTGGATGGGCCCTGCGGGAGATGGCAATGTCCGACGTTCAGCCACGGGACGAATCGAGTGCGGGGGATCCGGCCGACACTCCGGCCATCTCGCGGACGGTCGCGTGCCCGGGTTGTGGCACGGCGGTCCCGCGGAGCGAGTTGATGTGTGGTCGGTGTGGCAGGCCGAACAGTGGTCATCCCCGAATTGCACAGGACCGGGCCAATCGGGTCATGTTGTGCACGTTGACCGCCTATGTCTTCTGTTTCGGATTCGCGCTGGCGGGGTGGCTGATGGCCCGCAAGGACCTGGCCGAGATCGCTGCCGGCGTGCGACACCCCTCGGCCAAGGGGAAGACGCAGGCCGCCCGGCAACTGGCACTGTGGAATCTGGGTTTGCATCTGCTGGGGGCCGTCGTGCTGGCAGTGGGTTTGGGGGTCTGGGTGTGGATTGAGCTTCACCGGCCGGCCGGGCAGTGAGGCCGGTGAGCGGCCTTCCCGTGCCGCCTTGAATCCCACCACTGGCAGCCGACACCGAATCGCCGAGAGAGTCCTCAAAATGGCCAGTGGAGACCATCCTGGCCACGGGGCCAGGGTTGGGCGTGGACGGGGCGAGCGGGCTGTAGGGCAGCGGGACGGTGAATGTGGCCCATGTCGGAGATCGCCGCCGTGGCCCCCCCGGGGGTGGCTTACGATTGCAATTCCGCGGGGCGTTGTTGATGCTGTGGCGAATGTTTCGGAACTGGGACAGGGGATGGTCGATCGACTTCGCCTGGTCGCAGTGATTGTGCTGCCGGTTGAGGGCTTCAACCAATCCGCCCCGCTCCGGACGATTTTTTCACGGGTGAGCCGATGATTCTCGAATTCCAGTGCCCGACCTGCTCCCGCACACTGAAGACCGACTCGTCGAAAGCGGGCCGGCAGGCGAGTTGTCCGTCCTGCAGCGAGATGCTCACCGTGCCGTATCCTGGCGAAGTGCCGGAGGCGGAGGCCAACCCAACCGGCAGGGGCCCCAGTCGCCCCGACATTTACTCCGACCGCCCGTCGGTTGAGGAAGACGAAGAGCCTCGGGAGACGCGGTCCTGCCCGATGTGCGGCGAGACGGTGCTCGCCGACGCGGTCAAGTGCCGGTACTGCGGAGAGTTGATCGCATCCCGGTCGCGTGAGCGCGCGGGGTTTCGAGATCGATTTCGTCCCACGGCGGTCGACTTCGGCCCGGTCTTCTAATCGGCATGGAAAGTTTTTCAGCAGAACATGGGAATCCTGATCGGGATCTTTCTTCTAAATCTGGTCATTTCCAGCGTGGTGAATTTTGGGACTGCGATTCCGATCGGATTTTTGGGGGCAGCTGCGGAGCGCCAGGGGGGCGACGCGGCAGTTTTCGTCCTATTGTTGCAAGTGATGCAATCGTTGCTGGTCGGGGCGCTCGGGTTATACCTGACGGCAGGCCAGGTCCACTGCAACCTGAGGGCGGCCCGGGGGGCTGAGGTGCAATTCTCC
>CAIUHT010000824.1 GCA_903898975.1 uncultured Planctomycetaceae bacterium | reverse complement strand
GACCCCCACCCCGGTGCCCACCCCGGGCTGGCCAACCGCAGTGATCCCCGCCGTCTGGCCACCCGACACAATCGTCGTGAAGAAGCCCATGCGGAAGCGGGCGAAATCGCGGACCGCGTACAGCATGTTCCGCTCGGACTGCGTCAGGTTCTCAAGCACAACCCGCTTGCCCGCCCCGGCCAGCAGGGGCTGCACCAGCGAGTAAGACAGGGTTGAGCTGGTGGCGTCGGTCGCGCTGCCATCCGACCAGAACCAGAGCGTGTTGTTCGCCAGGCCCACCAGCCACTGGCTCCCCCAGGGAGTCAACTGCGTCGCCCCCGCCGCCGGGCCAAAGTTCACCGCGTCGGTCAGGCCCGGGATGTCGGTCCCGGTGGTGCCAAACCCCGGCTTGTTCCCGTTGCTGATGCCAATGGGAGTGGTCGCCGTCAGCCCCACGAACTGCACCTGGAACCGGAACCGCTCGAAGCTGACCGCCAGGGCGGTGAGAAACACGCTTTCGACCTGGGTCTGGTACTCCCGGCTGTGCAGGTACGCCAGTTCGAGCGCGTCACCCAGCGTCACATCGTTCAGCTCGGGATAGGTGCCGTAGTGCTGGAAGTTGTCGCTGACCGTCTGGGCCGGCAGGCCGAATGGCTCCAGCCAGTTGGGGTTTTCGATGGCGTCGAGATCGCCAAAGTCGTGCCAGTGCTTGTACCCCTTGATGCCGTACACGCTGTGCATGTACGTGTGGGCCGACGGGTCGTCGGGAGGAAGTGGCGAACAGTCGGGATCGTTCGGGTCATAGAACCGGCTGCGGGGGTCGGCAATCACATCGGCCCGGGGGTTCGTCCACCGCGGGTCGGTGTACCGTTCGCCCACGATGGCGTAGGCCACGTCGTCGGCCTGGTTGTGCCACTTCTGTCGCGAGCAACCCACCCCCAGCAACGGGGCGGTCAACCCCAGGGCCAGCGGGAGCCAGCCCTTCAGGCTGTGGACTAACCCTCGAGTCAATCGCTGGGCCAGTCGCTGGGTCGGCTTCATGGTCGAGTTCGCTTGCGGCTTCGACAACATCGGGCACTCTCCTGAACGGGGACTCCGTTCCTCGACTCTGCACACGGGGGGGGAATGGCAATGAGACGGCGGTCAACGACCCACGGGGTTGTCACCCGCTCCGGCGACTTCCGCAGGATGGGCCCACCGGCGACCGGGTGGGCTGGCAACCAGTGGGCAGACCAGGATCTGCCCAACTGGACGACGGCGACTCCGTGCTGGGCCGCGCGAGTGCCGGGCACTCGCCGGGACCACAGTTGTGCGGTTCTGCCGGTGCCGTGGAATGGTCGAGGTCGTGGCACAGACGGTTCAGGGCCGTCAGCAGCTGCCACACCTCATCGCCACTCCACCCAGCCAACCGCTCACGCAGCCGGTGGTCGCGTTGACCCGCCACAGCAGCCGCCACATCGACCCCGGCGGGGGTGGCCCGCACGAGGGTTTTGCGACGGTCGCGGGTGGAACGCTCGCGGGAAATGAACCCCCCGTCCGCCAACCCTTCCAGCAGTTCCGACAGATGCGACTCGGACTGTCTGAGTCGCGCCGCCAGGTCGGACTGCGTGCACTCGCTGCCCCATTGCCCCGACAGGGCGTCGAGAATGCGGAAGCGGGCGTCACTCAGGCCCCGGTCGCTGCCACAGTCGGCGACCGCCACACCATGGGCCTGCACGGCCCGCTGGAGCAGCGTTCCCAACCTGGACAGGCTGGCGGCGGCCGACCGGTCGCTCCCATCCCCCCCCGCCGGCTCCCCCCCGGTGGCTGGACAGGTCTGTCTGGGTGGACTGGTCAAGCTGTGCGACATGAAACTGAAGAAGGGGTTGAAACGAAGATTCCCACGCTGCCGATTTTTTCGGCCCCGAATCGTTTGCTCCCGTACGATTCCCCCTGCCCCATGATCAGTCCGCCTGATCGTCAGACTTGCCCCAGCCTTCCCACTTTCCCATTCGCGGCCCATTCCCCGGCGTCTCGCGACCTGGGCGTTTCTCCGATTCCTGATAAAGAGTGGGCTGGTCCTGAACGTTCGCCCTTGGCAGTCCCCGCTGAGGTGGCAATTCGACCGTGCCGGTTGTGGGGACTTGGTGGGTTGGGTTGTTTGTTGCGATTTTGCCGCAAGTTCGGCTTGCGCAGTTGACGATATGTGACGAGGAGTCGAATTCGACCCACAGCTTCATCCCGATGTCCCGGTGAGCTTGGTGCTTCCATGTCACAGTCAGCCCCGTCCCGTAAAAGCCCCCTGGATCAGGCCTTCTGGGCCCTGATTGTGGCCATCTGCGTGGTGATGGGAGCGGGTATTTGCGTGATGGGCCTGGGGCAGGCGACGTTCATTCCCTACACCAGCGGCGAGCAGTCCGCGTTTCGGATCAAGATAGGGGCGTTTGCCATCTTCATTGTGCTCTGCCTGGGCTGGCTCTTTACCGGCAGCATCCATCCGCATCTGTTGGCGCCATGG
>CAIUHT010000823.1 GCA_903898975.1 uncultured Planctomycetaceae bacterium | reverse complement strand
GGTCCATCGCTGAGGGCCCGATCGGGGTCCGGATGGGTCTCAAAAAACAGGGCGTCGCAACCACAGGCGACCGCCGCCCGGGCCAGGAAGGGAACCATTTCGCGTTGTCCACCCGTCGTTTCGCCGCCGGGCAGCTGAACGCTGTGGGTGGCGTCGAACACGACGGGGACACCCAGCTTCTGCATGACCGGAATTGAGCGGAAGTCATTCACCAGGCGACCGTAGCCAAACATGGTGCCGCGCTCGGTCAACAAGACCCGGGGATTCCCCGCCGACTCGCACTTGCGGACCACGTGCCGCATGTCTTCCGGGGCGACAAACTGTGGTTTCTTGACGTTGATGACCCCCCCATGCCGGGCGGTCGCCTGGGCGATCGCCACGACCAGGTTGGTCTGGCGGGCGAGGAACGCGGGGACCTGCAGCACCTGGCAGACCTGTGCGACCGGGTCGGCCTGCGCGGGCTCGTGCACGTCGGTCAGCAGGGGGAGGCCGGTCTGCTGCCTGACCTGGGACAGAATGCGCAAGCCTTCATCCAGTCCGGGACCGCGAAAGCTGGAGCCACTGGTGCGATTCGCCTTGTCGTAGCTCGCCTTGAAGACCAGCGGGACCCCCAGCGTCTCGGACATCTCCTTGAGCCGGCGGGCGATCTCGAGGACGAGTCCTTCCGACTCGATCACGCACGGGCCGGCGAACAGCAGCAGCGGCGCTCCAGTGCCGCAGGTCCACTGGCCGATCTTCAGGGGATTCTCGGGCATCCGTTCACTCCATTCCTTTCGCATCGGCCCGGGCTGTGTGCGACCCGGTGGGAGCGGGGACCAGCAGCTCCAGTGCGCCGGGCAAGACCCGCAGCACCGCGGGCGTGGTGCCCGCGGGATCGCCATCCGCCTGCAGGGGGACGGGCTGATCCGACTCCAGCCGCAACTCGCTCGTTGTGAGGCAGGCCACATCGGCCAGTTTCTCGGGTCGCGACCACCACAGACTACAGAAATACCGCAACATTTGAAACCGGGAGCCTCGCGCGAAGAGCCGCGCATCGAGCAGCCCGTCGTCGGTTCGAGCCCCGCTCGCGACCCGCAATCCGAGGGCGTAGCGGGGGAAGTTGACCACGATCACCAGCCGGGCCGGGGCAGGGGAGGTCTCGCGGCCACTCCAGACCCGCATCTGGGGGTGGGTGTACCCCCACAACGCCTGGATCACCGCCGGGACGTAACTCCAGTGCGAGAGGTGCCCCCGCCGCGAGCGGTGCACGCGGTGCACCACCTCGGCGTCGAATCCCGCCGAGACCATCAGCACAAAGCGGCGGCCATTCAACTCGCCCAGGTCCAGGCGTCGGCGGTTCCCCGCAGCAATCATGCGGGCGACTCCCAGTCCGCTCGCGGGGATGCCCAGCCCCTGGGCGAGCACGTTTTCGGTCCCGACGGGGAGCAGGGTGATGGGCAGCCCGGGCTGGCGATTGACCAGGTCGGACAGCGTCCCGTCGCCGCCTGCCGCGACGAGGCAGTAGACATCGGCCCGGTGCTGCGGGTCGGCCAGCCAGCGATCGAGCCGCTCGCGCGACTTGAACAGCCGCGGGCGGAATCCCTGCGACCTCAGCTGGGTGACCAGGTCGTAAACCAGTCCGCGCCTCCAACCGGTTCCGGAGCGGGGATTCCGCTGGATGACGACCGTGCGGGGCGCGTGGAGCACCGGACCGGAGCCGGTCATGTGCGGGGCTCCCGTGTTGCGGGAAGTCCCGGGGCAGTCGCCGTCCCGCTGTCGAAAGCGGACTGCCAACCACCGACCGTCAGCGCGACCAGTTCCGTCAGGCGTTCCACCTGCGGAACTCCAGCGAGGTCGCCCGGCGGGGTGCTGGGCGGATGCCGGCAAATCCACGCGGCCCGCAGACCCGCGTGGCGCGACCCCACCACATCTTCGCGCCAACTGTCGCCCACCATGAGCACGCGGTCGGCGGCGACACCGACCTGCTGGCATAACGCGGTGAAAAACCCCGCGGCGGGTTTGCGATAGCCGACTTCCGACGAAATGCACATCGGCAGG